>JAERMP010000349.1 GCA_016844515.1 Thermoleophilia bacterium
TCACCCGCTATCACGACTCCCGTGGCCGCCCGAAGACCGTCCGTTACTGGCAGATGACGCCGATCGGCGGAGCACTCGCGCCGGCCCACGAGGTCGACGACGCGCGCTGGGTCTCTCTCGCCGAGGCGCCTGCGCTGCTCACCTACGCGCGCGACGTGGAGCTCCTCGCTTCCCTCGTGGAGACCGAGTGACCGCTGTCTACCTCGTTCGCCACGCCAAGGCCAAGAACCGTGCCAAGTGGACCGAGCCCGACTACCTCCGCCCGCTGGCGAAAGCTGGCGTCGCGCAGGCGGCGGCGCTGCCGGAGCTCTACGCCGGGCAGCCGTTCTCCCGACTCTTCACGAGCCCGTACGTCCGGTGCGTTCAGACTCTCGAGCCGCTCGCCGAGGCTCGGAGCCTACCGCTCGAAACCGCCGACGCTCTCGTCGAAGGCGCATCCGTAGGCGAAGCGCTCGAGTTGCTGCTCGCGCTCGGCGCCGAGGGTCCGGCGGTGTGCTGCACGCACGCCGACGTGCTGTTCGACGTCGTCGAGGAGCTTGTGGCCGCCGACGTCCGGCTCGACGGACCGCTCGAGCTCGAGGTGGCCGGGACCTGGGTTCTCGAGGTGGAGGATCGAATGTTCACGAGCGGTCGCTACCTACCAAAGCCAAAGCAGAAGCTCGTTTAGTCTGGGAGGCGTGACCCCCGTCGAGCCGGAACATCCCGCGGCGCCCGTCATCGCGGGTGTCGACTTGGGAGGGACGAAGATCCAGACCGTCGTCCTGCGGAACGAGGAGGTCGTCGGCAGCGCGCGTGTGCTGACGCCGCAGACCGGAGATCCCGGTGACGTCATCGACGCGATCGTGGGAACCATCCGTACGTCGCTCGAGGCTGCAAGCGCGGCCGAGTCAGATCTTGGCGGGATCGGCATCGGCACGCCGGGCGAGGTCGACGCGACGGCGGGAGCAGTTCTGCTCGCGGCCAACGTTCCCGGCTTCTCCGAGCGCGTCGAGCTCGGCCCACTCGTCTCGACCGAGTTCGGGAACGCGAAGGTCACCGTCGGCAACGACGTCAACGTCGGCGTCCTCGGGGAGTACGAGCGCGGAGCAGGTCGCCCGTACGACAACCTCCTGGGCGTTTGGGTCGGTACCGGTGTCGGCGGAGGTTTGATCATCAGGGGCAAGCTCTACGACGGCAGAGGTGCGGGAGGCGAGTTCGGCCACATGGTCGTGAAGCCCGGTGGACTCCGCTGCTCGTGCGGCAGGCATGGCTGCGTGGAGGCATACGCGGGACGGGTAAGCATGGAGCGACGCGCGCGTCATCTCGTGAAGCGCGGACACAAGACAGATCTGTTTCGGATCATGGAGAAGCACGAGCGGACGCGGCTCAGCTCGGGCGTCTTCGCGAGAGCACTCGAGCATGGCGACAAGATGGCCAGAGAGCTCATCGACGATGCCGCGTGGGCTCTCGGCATCGGCATGGCGTCTGCTCAGAATCTCCTCGACCTGGAGGCCGTCATCGTCGGCGGCGGTCTCGGTGATCGGCTCGGCCAGCCGTTCGTCGACCAGATCGTCGAGCAGATGGCGCCCCACCTCTTCGCCGATGAGCCACCGATCGTGCTCGGCACCGAGCTCGGTGACCTCTCTGGCGCAGTCGGTGCCGCCGTGCTCGCAGGCGGCTAGCTCCCAGCTCGAGGGCGGGTGCGCTTCTTGCCGACGTCGACACGACCGCGTCCGAACGCGTCCATGCGGCCCCAGCGCCCGGGGATGTCGAGGAGCTCGAGATGCCCGATGCTCAGCGGGAGCGCCGGGTCGACGACGAGGTTGTCGCCGTAGGGCTCGAGGCCGAGCATCGTCCGCAGGAGCAGCATCGGCGTCCCGGTCGACCAGGCCTGCGGGCTGCACGCCGTCGGGTACTGCACCGAGTACTTCGTCTGCCTCGGGCAGGCGGCCGGCGAAGAACTCTGCCGCGTCGAGGATGCCCGCTGCGATCTCGGCGGCCTCCTCCTTGAAGCCGTACCGCCGCAGGCCCCACGCGATGAACGAGTTGTCGAAGGGCCAGACGGTGCCGACGTGGTAGCCGATCGGGTTGTAGCGGCCCTCGCCCTCGGCCAGCGTCCGGACTCCCCAGCCGGAGAAGAGCCTCGGCCCCAGGAGATGCTGCGCGACTGCTTTAGCCTTCGACTTGTCGGCGATGCCACTCCAGAGCAAATGGCCGTTGTTCGAGGAGAGAGCGTCGACCTGTTTGCCGTCCTGATCGAGCGCGAGTGCGAAGTATTCCCCGTCTTCGACCCAGAAGTCTCTGTTGAAGCGTCGCTTGAGGTCGGCGGCGTCTTTCTCGAGCTTCTCGGCTAGTTGGCCGTCCTTCCAGATCTCACGTGCGAGCCTGGCGCCCCGCACCTTCGCGTCATACGCATAGCCCTGTAGCTCGCAGGTCGCGCGCGGGAAGCCGGGCAACCTGCCGTCGCGAAAGGAGATCGAATCCCAGGAGTCCTTCCAGCACTGGTTCTCGAGCCCGGTCTCCTCGTTGCGGC
>JAERMP010000167.1 GCA_016844515.1 Thermoleophilia bacterium
TCGGCCTTCGAGCGCGCGCGGGAGCAGGGTGGCGACGTCCACCTCCTCGGGCTCGTCTCGCACGGCGGTGTGCACTCGCACATCGACCACCTTCGCGCGCTGCTCGAGCTCGCGGACCGCCACGGGATGGCCGAGCGGACCTGGATTCACGCGTTCACCGACGGTCGCGACGTGTCGCCGCACGCCGCGGCGAGCGATCTCGCCGAGCTGCCGATCGACCGCATCGCGACGGTGTGTGGCCGCTACTACGCGATGGACCGCGACCAGCGCTGGGACAGGACCGACCGCGCTCTCGGCGCGATCAGTCGGGGCGAGGGTGCAACTGGCGACGATCCCGTGCGGACAGTGCGTGAAAGCTACGAGCGGGGGATCACCGACGAGTTCGTCGAGCCGGTCGTGCTAGCGGGCAAACCTCGGCTCGACCCCGCGCGAGACACGGCCGTGTTCTTCAACTTCCGCCCCGATCGTGCGCGACAGCTCTCTCAGCGGTTGCTCGAGGCCGGCGTCGACCTGACCACGATGACTCGCTACCGCGACGACTTCCCCTTCCCGGTGGCGTTCGAGGACCAGGAGGTTCGTAACACGCTCGCGGAGGTGCTCGCTGCCAACGGCACCCGCCAGCTCCATGCCGCCGAGACGGAGAAGTACGCGCACGTGACGTACTTCTTCAACGGAGGCGAGGAGCGAGAGTGGGAGGGCGAGAAGCGGATCCTGGTGCCCTCGCCGCGCGACGTCCCGAGCTACGACCTGAAGCCGGAGATGTCGGTCGCCGAGGTCGCTGCTCGCGTATGCGACGAGATCGGGCAGGGCTACGGCTTCGCGGTCGTCAACTTCGCCAACCCGGACATGGTCGGTCACACGGGCTCGATACCGGCCGTCGTCGCTGCGGTCGAGGCGACGGACGCCGCCCTCGGCCGCGTGGTCGAGTGCGTCGATGCGGCAGGAGGAGTCTGTCTCGTGACGGCAGACCACGGCAACGCGGAGGTCATGCTCGCGGCTGACGGCGTGAGCCCGCACACGGCGCACACGTCGAACCCTGTTCCGCTCGTCGTCACCGGCTGCGCCCTCGGGCTCCGCGACGAGGGTGGGCTGTCCGATCTCGCACCCACCATTCTCTCGTTGCTCGGACTGGACATTCCGAGTGACATGACAGGGAGGGTGCTCGCAACGCGCCTGTAACTCCACCGGATAAGAACCTTTACGAATCGCCCTCTATACTCGCCGCTCGTGTCGCTGCCACAGCCAGATCTCGGAGTCCTGCGCAAGGCCCAGCGCGGAGATGAGCGCGCGTTCTCGATCATCGTGCGGACGTACGAGCAGCCGGTCTACAACTACGTCCTGCGGCTCACGGGCGATCGCGCACTCTCCGAAGACTTGACGCAGGAAGTGTTCCTGCGCGTCTACCAAGGCCTTCCTGGGTTCTCGCTTCGGTCCCGTTTCACGACGTGGCTCTTCCAGGTCACGAAGAACCGCGTTCTCGACGAGCTGCGGGCGCTCGAGCGCCGTCCACGCTCCGTCGTCAACATCGACGACATGCCTCCGCTCGAGGTCGTCGACGCGCCTGCAGAGCGGGCCGAGACCATCGATGCCGTCTGGAGGGCAGTCGAGCGCCTGAACCCGGACCTGAAGATGGCGCTGCTGCTGCGCGACATCGTCGGACTCTCGTACTCGGAGATCGCCGAGACCCTCGAGATCACCCTTGCGACCGTGAAGTGGCGGATTTACAAGGCTCGCGAGGAAGTGCAGGCAGCGCTCCAACGCGATGGCGTTGTCGTGCCGATTCGCTCGGCACCGTCGGCCAAGCAGCTCTGACGCGACGCGGCTGTGAGGCCGCGCACGTTTTGCACGGCAATCCGACTCTGGACGGGTAACGCACTTACTCTCCGAAAGGACGGATTCATGCCGCGCTTCCTCCTCGCCGTACTTGCCGCAGTTCTGCTCGTCCTCCCGGCGACAGCCGAAGGCCAGTCGACCACACGTCTTCGGGGCACGGTCGCCCTCAAGAGCCAAGCCACCGATCTGGTTACCGTTCGAACGAAGCGACAAGCAGTTGCACTCCGCGTCCCCGGGTCGATGAGTCTCATCCGGATCGGTCAGCGGATCGAGCTTCGCGGCTCGACGCTACGGGCGCACGGGCACGGCTCGCGGGTTCTCGCTCACAACGTGTCGATCGTCTCCTCGCAGCCTCTATCGACTTCGTCGTCGCCACAGGCCGAAGACGAAGACGACGAGGTCGAGATCAAGGGGAAGCTGACCTCGCTCGCTCCGCTGACGGTCACGTCGGCGACGCGCTCGGTTACGTGTTCCGTCCCGCGCGCTGGCTTGCTTGCCGGTTTCGTCGTTGGCGACTTCGTCGAGATCACCTGCGACCTGGTGGGTGGCTCATGGGTGCTCCGCGAGCTCGAGCACGAAGACATGGCCGACGATGATGGCGAAGACGACGATCGCAGCGGGCCAGGTGGCGGCGACGACGATGAAGACGACGATCACAGCGGGCCAGGTGGCGGTGACGACGATGACGACGATGACGACGACTCGAGCGGTCCCGGACCAGGCGGCGATGACGACGACGACTAGGCTCGGACAGTGACGAGCGCTCCGCTTCCGGACCGGCGAAGCAACCAGCTCGAAAGTGAGGCCGCCGCTCGTGTCGGCGGCCTCTTCGAGCGTTACGGGCGAATGGTGTACGGCGTGTGCCGGGCCATGCTCCGTGACGTCCACGAAGCCGAAGACGCGGCTCAGCAGGTCTTTCTCTCTGCGCACAAGGCACTGCTCGGTGGCGCGCGCGTCCGCGATTCGGGGGGCTGGCTGGCGACGATCGCCCGGAACGAGTGTCGCGGGCGTATCGCTGCCGGAATGCGGGCGCCGCTGCCCGTCAGCGACGAGGATCTCGCTGCGATTCCGTCGACGGTCGACGAGCAGGCACGCCACGATCAGGCCCTGGAGTTTCGCGAGGCGCTCGCAGCGCTCCCAGAGCGGCAGCGGGAGGCCGTCGTCCTTCGCTACCTCTTCGGGCTTCGCTACGGGGAGGTCGCGACGGCCCTCGGGCTCTCGCGTCCGGCAACGGAAGCGCTTCTCTTTCGCGCGCGGCGAGGTCTTCGGGGTCGGCTGCGCCCCGTCGTGGGCACCGTGCTGGTCGTTCCGCTTGCTCTGCGTGAGGAGCTCGCGATGGCCATTCCTGGCTTCTCGGCCGGCGCGGGGACGAGCGCGGCGACGCTGGGCGTCGCAGGCGGGCTGCTCGCCAAGCTGACAGCGGCGCCCGTGGGTGTGAAGGTCGCGACCGCCGCCGTCGCCGTGTCCACCGTGGGTGCGGTCGGGACGATCGACTCGGACCGACCGGCCCGGAGCGAGCGCGATCGAGCGCCGATCGTGGGGACCTCGACGGGAACGACATCCGACGACCAGGAGGCTCGGAGCGGAGAGCGGCGGAGCGGGGCGGACCGAGACGAGGCGACCGGCGACGAGAGCGCCGAGGAGGATCGCAGTGGCCGGGGCGGTGGCGGAGACGCGACCGACGAAACTGAGAGCGACCGGGCCGGATCGTCGAGCGGAAGCGCGAGTGGTCGACCGCGTGTGGACGACGACTCGCTCAGCGGTTCGACGAGTGCTGAGGACTCCGGTTCGAGCGGCTCCGGAAAGGGCATCGACACGACGACAGAGGCGGATTCGACCGATTCGAGCGACTCGAGCTCCGGCGGTTCGGACGATGACGGAACGTCGTCCGGTTCCTCGGGCTCGGGATCCGGCTCGTCCGGATCGGGGTCAGGCTCGTCAGGTTCGGGGTCAGGCTCTTCCGGATCGGGGTCCGGTTCTTCGGGCTCATCCGGCTCCGGATCCGAAGACCCACCGGACGACGAGGAGCCGTAGCAACCTCGAGCCAGCCCGCCGCCTACGATGGCGGCGATGCGCGATCCCTTCCACTGGCGCCGTTTCGCATACGCGCAGCTCGCGTTCGTCTTCGTCCTTGCCGTAGGCACCGTCGTCTTCCAGGCGATCCTGGGAGAGGGCTGGGTCGCGTCCTTCTACCGCGCTGTCGTCTCGGCGACGCTGACAGGCCTCGACACCCAGCCCGAAGGCGCAGCCGCACAGCTCTTCACGATCTTCCTCCTGCTTGGCGGCGTGGCAATCTTCCTCTACCTCGCCGGCGCGTTCGTGGACCTGATCGCGCAGGGAGCCCTCTCCCAGGCCTACACGGAGCGGAAGTTGCGACGAACGATCGACGATCTCAATGGGCACGCGATCATCTGCGGCTTCGGGCGCGTAGGCCGCCGCGTTGCGTCCGAGTTCGCGGCGACCGGGACCCCGTACGTGGTCATCGACCGAAACCCCGACTCCGTGGAGGCGGCGCGAGAGCTGGGTGCGCACGTCGTCGACGGGGATGGAACCAACGACGACGATCTTCGGAAGGCGGGGATCGACCGCGCGAAGGCGCTCGTCGCATCGGTCGACTCCGACGAGTCGAATCTCTTCATCACGCTCTCCGCGCGGGCGATGCGCCCGAACCTGACGATCGTCGCCCGCGCGTCGCTCGACTCGACGGCGCGGAAGCTCGTTCTCGCGGGAGCCAATCAGGTCGTGCAGCCGTACACGTCCGCCGGCCTGCGGATGGCCAACGTCGTATTGAAGCCGCAGGTTGCGGCCTTCCTCGACATCGCCACGACTGCCGGTGGAGAGATCCCGGAGCTGCGGTTCGAGGAGATCGTCGTGTCGCCCGATTGCGAGCCGTGCGGGAAGTCGATTCGCGAGCTCCGCATCCGCGACGTAACTGGCGCCATGGTGGTCGCGATTCGCAAGCGGGACGGCGGCTTCGACGTGACGCCGAACCCGCAGGCAGTTTTCGAGGCCGGCGACGTTGTCATCGGCGTCGGAACTACCGCGGAGATGGCGAAGCTCGAAGCCCTTTTCGCACCGCGTGAGGCATCGGTTGCCTGATCCGGTCTCGCGCCTCGAACAGGCGCTCACCGATATCGCAGGCGCACCCGTCGCGCTCGAGCGCCCGGGCGACGCCGACCACGGCGACTACGCGACGAATGTCGCGCTTCGACTAGCGCCGACGCGCGGTCGCCCTCCGCGTGACCTGGCCACGGAGATCGCGGAGCAGGCGGTGCAGCGAGGGCTCGTCTCCGCGGCGGAGCCGGCGGGGCCAGGCTTCGTCAACCTCCGTGTCAGCGATCAGTGGCTCGCAGAGGCGGTTTCGGAGATCGTCGGCACCGGGAGTGCGTTCGGAT
>JAERMP010000034.1 GCA_016844515.1 Thermoleophilia bacterium
GCCGCTCGTCCAGGAGAAGATCGCACGACTCGGCGAGTTTCCGGCGTTCGCCGGGTTCCTGTTCCACGATGTAGAGCCCGATCCCGCGCTCCTCGACGCGCGCGTTCTCGTTGCGGCCGAGGAGGCTCTAAGCGAGACAGATCCCTGGTCGGTGGAGGCGATCGAGGTGACCCTTAAGGGACTGTGCGACGAGCTCGGCGAGAAGCCGCGCACCGTGTACCTCCCCATCCGCGTGGCCGTCACCGGATCGCGCGTCTCTCCCGGCCTCTACGAGAGCCTCGAGCTCCTCGGAAGGGACGAGGCGCTCGCACGCATCCGCAGGGGAGCTGCTTCTTCACCAGCTTGACACCGTCCGTCCATAGGAGTACTTTCCAACACCTGAATCGGGTCTCAGGTTTGGTGGGAACAAACGCGGACACGAATTCCGCGTCTCACTCCGGGGGGCCACGTCGATTGAGGAGGAATCCCCACATGCACGGAACTCGCCGGAAGGCGATCGCGGCGCTCACAGCGGCGGTCGTCGTCCTCGCTATGCTCGCCGCCGGTGCTCAGGCGCGGCCGGAGGCAACAGGGAGCACGGCCGCCACGATCCAGATTGGCATCATCTACTCGCGCACGGGGTTGCTCGGAGCGTACGGGGCGGAGTACCTGTCCGGGCTCCGATTGGGCCTCAACTACGCGACCGGCGGCACGAACAGGGTCAACGGGAACGACGTCGAGTTCACGCTCGTCGATGACGGCGGCGATCCGGCCAAGGCCGTGACCGCTGCAAAGGATCTAATCGGCAAGGGGTACAAGATCCTCGGCGGGACCGTGTCCTCGGGCATCGCGCTCCAACTCGCGCCGCTCGCCGACCAGAACAAGATTCTCTACATCTCCGGTCCGGCGGCATCGGACGCGATCACAGGGATCAACGACTACACCTTCCGCTCCGGCCGGCAGACCTACCAGGACGTGAAGGCGTCGACCGCCTATCTGAAGGGCGCGGTCGGCAAAAACGTCGTGGTCTTCGCCCAGGACTCGGCCTTTGGCGCCGGCAACTTCGCGGCCGTTCGGACGATCTTCGGCGACCTGAGCGGCCAGAAGGTGGACCGCGTCCTCGTGCCGCTGTCGGCGCAGGACTTCACGCCGTACGCCCAGCAGCTCCGCCAGAAAAACCCGGACCTCGTCTTCGTTGCCTGGGCAGGGACGACGACGGGCGCGATGTGGAACGCGCTCGACCAACAGGGCGTCTTCAACTCGGTCGACACCATCGTGACCGGCCTTGCGGAGCGGGCAACATGGCCGTTCTACGGCCCGGCAACCGGGAAGATCAAGTTCCTCAACCACTACAACGCTGGCGCGCCGAAGAACACGGTCAACGACTGGCTCGTCGCGAAGATGAAGCGGCGGAGCCAGGCTCCTGACCTCTTCACACCCGACGGCTTCGTCGCGGCGCAAATGATGGTGCGGGCACTGAAGGCCTCCGCGACCGACGTCTCGAAGATGGTCTCGTCGCTCGAAGGCTGGAGCTTCACCGGTCCGAAGGGCCAGCAGGAGATCCGCGCTTCGGACCACGCGATGCTGCAGCCGATGTTCCTCGTCCAACTGCGGCAGAACGGAACCAAGTACACGGCGAACACGACCGTCAGACTGAGGGCGAAGCACACGGCGCCTCCGGCGAAGTAGAACGGCGACAAACTCAGAGGCCGACATGAAAGACCACCTAGCGGCCGCGAAGCGGACGCCTTTAGGGGTGCTTGCGCGACCGGAATCTGCGCCTCAGCAGATTCCGGTCTTGCGCAGCTAGTTGCCGGTGGCGAACGCGACCCCGATCCTCGCCACCCGCGGCCTCGGGCTCGACATTGGCGGCGCGCAGATAGTCGCCGGCGTCGAGCTCGAGGTCCGGAAGGGCGAGCTCGTCGGCATCATCGGCCCGAACGGGGCGGGGAAGACGACGCTCTTCAACCTGCTCTCGGGCCTGATGCAGCCGACGGCTGGGCGGGTCGAGATCGACGGGCGGGACGTGACCGACGATCCTCCCTTCGCTCGCACACGCGCTGGCCTCGGGCGTACGTTCCAGGTCTCGAGCGTCTTTCCGCTGCTCACGGTACGGGAGAACGTTCGCCTCGCTGCCGAGGCTGCGTTGGGCGGCACGCTTCGGCTCTGGCGGCGCGCAGCCCGATTTCGCCCGGCGCTCGAGAGGTCAGACTGGGCGCTCGGCCGCGTCGGTCTCGCAGACAGGGCTTTGTGGCCGGCGGGCGCACTCGCGCACGGCGACAAGCGCAAGCTCGAGCTGGCGATGGTGCTCGCCGGCGACTCTCGTGTGATCCTCCTCGACGAACCGATGGCCGGGGTTTCGCACGAGGATGTGGAGGGTCTCGTCGAGCTCATCCGCTCGGTTCACCACGACGAGGGGAAGACCGTGCTCCTCGTCGAGCACCGGATGGAGGTCGTGGTCGAACTCGCGGAGCGAATCGCGGTCATGCATCACGGCTCGCTGCTCGCATTCGATACGCCGGAGGTCGTGATGCGAGACGAGACAGTGCAGACGGCATACCTCGGAGAGCCTCTGTGAACGCTGCGCCGGCGCTCGCGGTCTCGGAGCTTCATGTGCGTCTCGGCGAGTCGCACGTCCTCCAGGGCGTGTCGTTCTCGGTAGCGAAGGGACGCGTCACGGCGCTCCTCGGCCGTAATGGAGTGGGGAAGACGACGACGCTCCGCGCTCTCTTGGGTCTCGTTCCGCGGTCGAACGGGACCGTGACGGTCGACGGCGAGGACGTCACCCGACTCCCGACGCACGCCATCGTCCGCCGCGGGGTCGGCTATGTCCCCGAGGACCGAGACGTCTTCGCGGGATTGACGGTGGACGAAAACCTCCGCCTGGCAGAGCGAGGCGGAGAGGCGCGCTACGAGCTCGTCTACGACTTGTTCCCCGAGCTTCGGACACGCGGTGGACAGCGTGCCGGGACGCTCTCCGGTGGCCAGCAGCAGATGGTCGCGATCGCGCGGGCGCTCCTCAACGACAACTCGCTCCTCCTCGTCGACGAGCCGACCAAGGGCCTCGCTCCGCTGCTCGTGTCGGAGGTCGCCGTCGCGCTCGAGCGGGCGGTCGAGCTTGCGACGGTGCTCGTCGTTGAGCAGAACCTCGGAGTCGTCCAGCGCATCGCCGAAGACGTCGTCGTACTGGACGGCGGCCGAGTGGTGTACGCGGGGACGGCGCAGGAGCTCTTCGCGGACCCCGTTCGTGTCCGCCAGCTCCTCGGTGTCCACGGCTCATCCAGTGGGAGGTCTGCGTGAGCACCTTCGTCCTGCTCACGATCACTGGGCTGGGGCTGGGCGCGATGTACTTTCTCGTCGCCTCCGGACTGTCCCTGATCTATGGGCTCATGGGGGTCCTCAACTTCGCGCACGGGGCGTTCATCACGTTCGGGGCGTACGCCGCCTGGTGGCTCACGACGCAGATCTCGACGTCGTTCGAGGGCGAGTTGCTCCTCGCGACGGTGTTCGGGCTCGCCGTCGGAGCCGCGCTCGGGGCACTCGTGGAGCTGGTCTTCATCCGGCCTCTCTACCGTCGACCGGTCGAGCAGGTGCTCGTCACGGTGGGCCTGGCGCTCTCTCTCGGTGCGCTGGTTTTTGGTATCTGGGGAGCAGATCCCAAGCTCTTCCCCGTTCCGGACTGGATGCTCGACACGACGACGATCGCCGGGGCGCGCATCCCGAACGACCGCTTCGTCGAGATCGGAGTCGCGGCCGTCGTGCTCGTCGGTCTGGTGGTCTTCCTGCGCTTCACCCGTATCGGTCTGATCATCCGCGCAGGGGTAGAGAACAGAGGGATGGTGCAGGCGCTCGGGATCGACGTCCGCCGTGCCTTCACCTTCGTGTTCGCGCTGGGCGGCGCGTTGGCTGCGCTCGCAGGCGTTCTGTCCGGCGTTTACTACGGAACGGTCGACCCGACCCGCGGTACATCGCTGCTGATCTTTGCCTTCATCGTCGTGGTCATCGGCGGCTTCGGCTCGATCGGAGGATCAGCGGTCGCGGCCGTCGCAGTCGGGCTTGTCCAGCAGTACGCGAACTACTACGTCGCGGACTGGCTGGACTGGAGCGGAGCGGGGGACGTCGCGGTCATGCTTCTCCTCGCGTCGGTCCTCCTACTCCGCCCCGAGGGGCTTTCCCCGAAGGTGGCCCACTGATGCGCGTGAAGCCGCTGGTGGTGCCGATGGCATTGTTCGTAATCCTCGTCGCCGTGCCCTTCCTTCCGCTCGATCTCCCACGCGTGCTCCCAGGGGCGCTCGACTCGCCGGGCACGCTCCAGTTGCTCGCCCTCTGCCTCACGTTCGCGGGGGTGGCGCTCTCCTACGACCTCTTGTTTGGCTTCACCGGGCTTCTCTCGTTCGGGCATGCCCTGTACTTCGCGCTCGGGGTGTACGTGCCCGCGATCGCGCTCACGCAATGGGAGTGGAGCCTCCCCGCGACCCTCGCGTTCTTCGCCTGTATCGCGCTCGTGGTTCCTCTGGCGCTCGGCGCGGTGAGTCTTCGTGTGGGTGGGATCGCATTCGCGATGGTGACGCTTGCGTTCGCGCAAGCGGGCAACGTGATCGTCCAGACGAACCCTCGGGGGCTTACCGGCGGCGAGGAGGGCATCGTGCTCAACGTCGATCCTCTCCCCGACTTCCTCGTCGGGGTCGTCAACACGAAGAACCTCTACTGGATCGCACTCGCGTACGTGGTCGTCGTGTTCCTCGTTGCACGTGCCGCGATTGGTTCCTCGGCAGGCCACGTGTGGGCTGCCGTTCGCGAGAACGAGCGCCGCGTCGAGGTGCTCGGACTCCGGCCGTATCCGTACAAGCTCCTTTCCTTCGTTCTCGCCTCGTTCCTCGCCGCGTGGGGCGGCTTCGTCTGGCTCCTCCTGATCGGCGTGACGCCCGAGGTCACGGCGGCGACGTTCACGCTCACGCTGCTCGTGATGGTCGTCCTCGGCGGGGCTGGCACCCGCTTCGGTGCCCTCGTGGGCGGCTTCCTCTACACGCTCCTCGACTACCGGCTGCGGAACCTAGCCGGCGAGGAGCGAATCCAGGATTTGCCCGACGTCCTTCGGATCCCACTCTCTGAGCCCCTGTTCCTGCTCGGCGCGCTCTTCGTGGCAGTCGTGTTCTTCGTGCCAGGCGGTCTCGCCAGCCTGCCGACGCGGGTCCGGTTGCTCGTGGCGCGCAGGTCTGCGGGGGAGGTCTCGTCGTGAGTCTGCGGATCGGCTGGGAGGAACGAGGCGAGGGCTCGCCGCTCGTGCTCGTCCAAGGGCTCGGGTACGCCCGCTGGGGCTGGGAGCCTGTTGCCGACCTGTTGGCAGAGCGCTTCAGGGTCATCCTCTTCGACAACCGGGGGATCGGGGAGAGCGAGACGCCGCCGGGGCCGTACACCGTCCAGGAGATGGCCCGCGACGTCGTCCAGGTGCTCGACGAGGCGGGAATCTGTCGTGCGCACCTGGTGGCCACGAGCCTCGGCGGGATGATCGGGCAGGAGCTCGCTCTGGCCGTACCTGAGCGGGTCGAGAGGCTCGTCCTCGTCTGCACGACCCCAGGCGGGCCGAATGCCATTCCGATGCCCGAGCCGACCGTGCGGCTAATTGCCGAGGGGCCCACCCTGGCCCCCCTCGTCGCTCTGCGTAGATTCGTCGAGAACGCGCTCGCTACGGGTGCCCCTGACGAGCTCGTGGAGCGGATCCTCGCCCACCGCATCCGCACAGCCCAGCCGCTCGAGGCATGGCTTGCCCAGGCTGCGGCGGGCGCAGCGTTCGACGCGTGGGACCGCCTTCCAGGGCTCGAGCTCCGGACGCTTGTGCTTCACGGCACCGCGGACGTGGTGGTCGACCCGCGGAATGCGGATCTGCTTGTCGCGCGAATCCCGGACGCTGAGCTGGAGCTGTTCCCCGGCTGCGGGCACCTGCTCTACTGGGAGCGGCCCGAGGCCTTCGTCGCTCGCGTGGGAGAGTTCCTCGCATGAGCAACGCTCGTCTTCGGCTCGCGTTCGCGGGGGAAACCAGGTTTCCCCCGCGTGTTCCCTTCTTTTTGAAGACGTGGGGAACCTCCCGGTTCCCCACGTCCCTCCACGCTCATGGACCAGAGGATGGCCCATGAGCGGTCTGCACACGATCGGACGGTGGCTCGAGGATCGCCGGCGCAACTCGCCCACGCGCGTCGCGATCGACTTCGCAGGTACAGGAGTGACGTACGAGGAGCTGGCCTTGCGTTCGGAGCGGCTCGCTGCAGCGCTCGCCGATCGCGGTGTGACGCACGGGGATCGAATCGCGACGCTGACCGCGAACTCGCCGGACCACGTCGCACTGCTCTTCGCGTGCGCGCGGCTCGGCCTCGCGCTGCAGCCGCTGAACTGGAGGCTGTCGCCGAGCGAGATCCGCTATCAGCTCGATGACGCAACGCCGGTGCTCGTGATCGTCGAGCTCGCACATGCGGCACTCGCGGACGAAGCGGGGGGCGCGGTTCCCCGTACGGCGTTTGCCGAGCTCGATCTGGACGGTCCCGTTCCGACGATCGACGTCCGCGACGACGATCCGCTCCTCCTCTCCTACACGTCGGGGACGACCGGGAAACCCAAGGGAGCGATCCTGACGCACGCGAACTGCTTCTGGACGAACCTCTCCTTCGATCGAACGAGCGGGATCACCGACGACGACGTCGTCCTCCAGGTGCTCCCGCAGTTCCACTCGGGCGGGTGGAACGTACAGCCGCTCCTCGCGTGGTGGAAGGGTGCGATAGTGGTGCTCGAGCCGTCGTTCGAGCCTGCCCGAGCATTACGGCTGATCGAGGAGAAGCGGGTGACGACGATGATGGGCGTTCCCGCGACGTACCTGTTCATGGCGGAGCAGCCCGAGTTCGCGGCGGCCGACCTCTCGAGCATGCGGCTCGCGGTCGTTGGCGGAGCGCCGATGCCCGAGAGCCTCCTTCGCACATGGCACGCGCGCGGGGTCGAGATCGTCCAGGGCTACGGACTCACCGAGGCGGCCCCGAACGTCCTCTGCCTGCCGCCGGAGGATGCCGCGCGCAAGCTCGGCTTCGCCGGGAAGCCCTACCCGCACGTCGACGTCGCGCTCCGTGACACCCGGACAGGTGTCCTCCTCGACGGTGCTACAACGGGCGAGCTCGTCGTCCGGGGGCCGAACGTGTTCGCCGGCTACTGGGGGAATCCCGAGGCTACGGCTGAAGCATTTGCCGACGGATGGCTTCGCACCGGCGACCTGGCGGAGCGCGACGAGGAGGGCTACTTCCGGATCGTGGGCCGTCTCAAGGAGCTCGTCATCTCGGGCGGCGAGAACGTGTATCCCGTCGAGATCGAGGACGTTCTGCACGCCCATCCTGCGATTGCGGAAGCGGCGGTCGTCGGCGTGCCGGACGAGCGCTGGGGCGAAGTCTGCGTCGCGTTCGTCGCCCTGAGGCAAGCCGGCACGGCGGACGAGGAGGAGCTGCTCGAGTGGTGCCGGAGCAGGCTCGCCCGCTTCAAGGTGCCGAAAGAGATCAGGTTCGTGAGTGCGCTCCCACGCTCGGCAATGAACAAGGTGCTCAAGGACGAGCTCGGTGACGCCCACCTCTCCGAGGAGGTCGTGCGATGAGCGAAGCCCCGCTCACCGGCGTCGCCGGCCGCCCGCTTTCGTCACGTGGTGCCCGGACGCGGCGCCGCCTGCTCGAGGCCGCCGAGGGCGTCTTCGCCGAGCTCGGCTACCACGACGCCTCGATCGTGAAGCTCACCGAGGCGGCCGGCGTCGGGCAGGGCACGTTCTACCTGTACTTCGCGAGCAAGAAGAAGATCTTCGACGAGCTCGTCCTCGACCTGAACCATCGTGTCCGGCAAGCGATGACCGAGGCTGCATCGCATGGCGAGACCCGCGCGGAGCGCGAGCTCCTCGGATTCACGGCCTTCTTCCGCTTCACGGCCGAACATCCCGCCTTGTATCGGATCATCCGGCAGGCCGAATTCGTCTCGCCCGAGATGCTCCATCGCCACTACGAGCGGCTGACGGACGGCTACGTGGCCGGCCTCCGACAGGCGATGGAGGACGGAGAGATCATGCAAGGCGATCCCGAGGTGCTCGCCTGGGCGCTGATGGGGATCGGGGAGCTTGTCGGTATGCGCTGGATCCTGTGGGCCGAGAGCGACGAGCTCCCGGCGGAGGTCTCCGAGCAGCTTGCGGCGATCATCCGCCGGGCGATCGGATCGGTCGAGGACGGGCGATGAGGAGCGTCGGACTCACCGCGACCGCGGCGTACCTGCCCGAGAGGTGGATGACGGCCGCCGAGGTCGCCGATGCAAGTGGGATCCCGGAGGTCGTCGTGCGAGAGAAGTTCGGCCTTCGGGGCAAGCACATCGCGGCCGCTGACGAGCACGTCAGCGACCTCGCCGTCGAGGCCGGTCGGAGACTGCTCACCGAGCACGCGATCGACCCGTCGTCCATCGACGTCGTCCTCTACTACGGCTCGATGTGGAAGGACTATGCCGTGTGGCAGGCAGCCCCGTGGATCGCGCACCGCCTCGGTTGCTCGCGTGCGTACGCCGTCGAGTACGACAACGTCTCGATGGGGACCCCGGTCGCGCTTCGTGCCGCACGCGCTCTCCTCGTCGCCGAGCCGGAGTGGCAGACGGCCCTCCTGGTCGCTGCCTCTCGGGAGTCGTACCTGCTCGACTATGGAAACGAGCGCTCGCGGTTCATGTTCAACTTCGGTGACGGCGCCGTTGCAGGGCTGCTTGCCGCGGACACGGATCGCAATCTCGTTCTTGGCTCGCACGCGATCACGGACGGGTCGTTCGCGTTGCAGGTGAAGGTACCCGCGGGCGGCTCCGTGGAGCCGGCGTCGGCCGAGAGCGTGGCGCGCCGACGCCACTACCTCGACGTGGCCGATCCAGCAGCGATGAAGAACGGGCTCGACGAAATCTCGCTTCGGAACTTCGTTGCGGCCGCTCGCGGGGCCGTGGAGCGGTCAGGGGCTCGTCTGGAGGACGTCTCCTACCTGTGTGGCATCCACATGAAGCGCTCTATGCATGATGCGATCGTGGACGCGCTCGGGGTCGATCCCAAGCGGGTGTCGTACCTCGACGACACGGGTCACATGAGCGGTGTCGACCCGCTGCTCGGGCTCGACCGTGCGGTTCGGGCGGGTGATGTCGAGGACGGGGATCTCGTCGTATTGCTCGCCGCAGGAACGGGGTACACGTGGGCCGCGACGGCGCTCCGCTGGGGGGCAGCCGCGTGAGCTCGCTCGACGAGCTTGTCGGTGTCGAGCTCGGACCGACGTCGTGGCTCGAGGTGACCCAGGAGCGGATCGACACGTTCGCTGCAGCGACCGATGATCCGCAATGGATTCACACGGATCCCGAGCGCGCGGCAAGTGGGCCCTTCGGGACGACGATCGCGCACGGATTCCTCACGCTCTCGCTCTGCGTACCGATGCTTTACGAGGCGCTCCCCCCGACGGACGGCATGGTCGTGAACTACGGGGTGAACAAAGTGCGCTTTCCGGCTCCGGTCCCCGCGGGAAGCAGGATCCGAGGACGGTTTCGTGTTCTCGGCGCGGACGAAGCGGTCTCCGGCTTTCGCGTGACGATCGAGGCGACCGTCGAGTGCGAGGGCGTCGAGAAGCCCGTCTGCGTGGCCGAGCTCGTCGTCCTCGCAGTCTCTTAACAACCCCTGGTAATGGGGGACATGTCTGCTACCGTGGCGAGCCGCATGAGCCGCCGGAAACGTTTCGCTGTGCTTCTCGCTGCCGTCGTTGTTCTCGCTGGCGTTTTCGTCGCGACCGCGGCGGCCCTCAGGTTCACCGACGACAGCTGCAGGAATGGGGATACGGGCGGCTGTAGCCCCGCCGAAGGGGTGGTCGGAAACTCCTCTTACACGCACAAGCTATCGGGCGAGGGCGGCAACGGCCCGCCCTTCACGTACGTGTTGCAAGGGGGTTCGCTGCCTCCGGGCCTAACGCTCAACTCGGGCTCCGGATTGATCAGCGGCAGGCCCACGAACGCGGGCGGATACACGTTCGGGGTCGAGCTCCAAGACAACCCTGTACCGCCCGTAGACTGGTGCGATTCCCCGGCCAGGCAGAGCTGTGCCTGGCAGGAGTTCACGATCAACATCCTCGCCGGTTTGTCCATCGAAACGAAGTCTCTTCAGGACAAGCCTGGATCGATCGGTGTCTCCTATTCCGCGCCGCTCAGTGCGATGCTCGTGACGACGCTCAACCCGCCGACCGGGACCGTTCCGACGGGCCTAACGTGGTCGGTGTTGTCGGGAGCCCTGCCGCCGGGTTTGAGCATCGTCGCCGGTGTCATCACTGGGACGCCGACCACGGCCGGCTCCTACACGTTCACGGTGCAGGCCGAGCTCGATCCAAAGCGCAAGGACACGGAAACGCTCCAGATCGATGTAACGGCGACACTGGCGATCTCTGCGCAGAAGCCGTTTGCGTCGAGTTCAGCTGGCGCCGTGACCCTCTGGGAGGTCGGGCTGCCGTTCTCGTCGAAGCTCGTGGCCGCGGGTGGTAACGGCACCTACACGTGGTCGCTCGCCGACGGGGCGCTGCCCACAGGGATGGCTCTCGCCGCCGACGGGACCGTTACGGGCACGCCGAACGTCGCCGGGTTGTCCAGGGCCACGATCCACCTCGCGGACAGCGTCGGCCGAACTGCCGACTACCAGGCCGTCATCGGCGTCGCAGCGCGGCTTACGATCAGCACGACGAAGCTCCGTTCGGGAAAGGTGGGGCGCGTCTATCGCGCGAAGCTCGCGACGAAGGGCGGCGTTCTTCAGAAGAAATGGAAAGTCACGAGCGGGCCGCTGCCCCGCGGGATCCACCTCGATCGAACTCTCGGCGTGCTCAGTGGAACACCGACGAAGCCCGGCCGCTATCGCGTCACCCTCGAGGCAACTGACGCCCTCAAGGTGAAGGCCGTGAAGAAGCTCGTCATCGAAGTCCTCGCCTGAGCGCACCGCGTCCCTGCTGACGGGGGTCTTCTCGGCTCCGGGTGTGCACCGGGGGGTGCACCGCGTGGGGCGCGTCGGGCGTGTTCGGCGGCGAAACGACAGAGAGGTCCGCGCTTATGCGCGACCGAACTCAAGCTGCTTGTTCTGGGAAGGCGGGGTGACGTCCCTGGCCCCGGAGGCCACCCCGCCTCTTACGGCGTGCTACGGGACGACTAGCCCTTCGCGTACTGGCTGTAGCCGCCGAAGTCGACGGCGATGCAGGGCTCGTCGCCTACCACCCACGCATCGTGCCCAGGGGCGATCGAAGCGACATCGCCTGGCCCTATCTCACCCTCTGTTCCATCGCTCATGCGGATCCCCATGCGGCCGGAGATGCAGTACATGAGGTGAGGGGCCTGGCAGCTGTCGGTCTTCGCGATCGGCTTGATGTCGCCCGACCACGTCCAGCCTGGCTCGAAAGTACCGAACAGGACCGGATGGCCGCCGAGGTCGACGACGTCAGCCCGACCGTGGGCAGCAAACTGCCGAACCTCTTCGGGCGAGCCACCGTTCTTGATCGTGAGACTTCCCATGTGTTCCTCCGGTTCTCTGGCACCCCTGCGAATGGGAGCGCGGTGGGGCAACGATATGACACTCGATCGTGTGGTGTCGAGAGCACTCCGCCAACGCGCGAACTCCCGCGTCGGAACGTGCAGGCGGCGTGATCCGAGAAGCGTAGAACGAGCCGAAGCTTGACAGCTGAACCCGCCTCGGCGGGCCGGCGTATGGTTGTCTTTTCGCCGCGGGCGCCCGGCCGTGGAAGTAGGGCCTACGGCTCCGGCTGAAACGGCCATCGAGGCAATCGCGTCCTTACGCCGTAAACCTCAAGACACGTGGTAGGCGGCGTGTCACCCGCGTGGTCACCGTTTGCACGCCTGCGGTGAGCGTGGCACACCTGAGCCGCTGAGCTAATCCAATTCCGCTCAACCATGCGGCCCGAAAAGGCCCATACGGGATTCGAACCCGTGCCGCCGCCGTGAGAGGGCGGTGTCCTAGGCCACTAGACGAATGGGCCGTGCGGAGCGCAAGGGTAGCGAAACTCGGTGAGTACGCTACGCCGGTGCCGGAGGACCCGAGGTTCGTTCCGCTCGAGTTCGAGCGCCTCGACGAGCGCGAGCAGTTGCTGCGCTCACGCAGCTTCCTGGCGAAGCTGCGACGTCGACGCTCCGTGCGGGCGTTCTCGACCGAGCCGGTGCCGTACGAGCTCGTGGCCAACGCGGTGGCGGCGGCCGGCACGGCTCCGTCCGGCGCACACCAGCAGCCGTGGACATTCGTCGTCGTGGCCGACAAGGACGTGAAACGGCGGATCCGCGAGGCGGCGGAAGAGGAAGAGCGGCGCAGCTACGAGAGTCGGATGCCGGACGAGTGGCTCGAGGCGCTGCGCCCGCTCGGCACGGACTGGCGAAAACCGCACATCGAACACGCGCCCTACCTCATCGTGGTCCTCGAGCATGCCTACGGGCTTCGACCCGACGGCTCGAAGATCAAGCACTACTACGTCAAGGAGTCCGTGGGGATCGCAGTCGGGCTGCTGCTCGCGAGCTTCCACGACGCCGGGCTCGCGACG
>JAERMP010000168.1 GCA_016844515.1 Thermoleophilia bacterium
GGTCGCGGGGTTCCTCTGCGCGTTCTCGCTCGCGCTCTCCGGAGTCGCCCTCGCTCGTGCCCCCGGATTGCTCGCTCCCGTTGCGATCGTGGTCGCACTCGTCGCCGTGCGCATGACCGAAGCGCACCGGACGCTCGCTGCCGTGGCCGTCGCCGTCTCGGGGCTCGCGTTCTTCTTCGGCATGGTGATCGCGATCACGACCGGCAGCTCCTTGTTCTGAGCTCTGCGCCACGAGCGGATTCCGCTCGCGCGGATCCGGTTGCTGGTTGATGCTGGGAGAACCTCCCGGTTCCCCCATCCCAGACCCCCTCCCTTGATCCGCTCCGCGGACAAGGCGCTCCGCGCCTTCTCTGAAGGCGTCCGCTTCGCGGCCGCGGCGCTGTCATCTTCCATCGAACGCAAGCGTGGCTTGCTACAACCAGGACGTGGCTTCTTCTCTCGAGCCGTCCGGTCTGAACACCGGCTACGTCGGTCAGCTCCTCGAGCAGTACCTCGACAATCCCGAAGGGGTCGATCCCGCCTGGCGAGAGTTCTTCGAAGCCGCAGACGATCGCGTGCTCGCGGCGCTTCCTGGCCTGACGCGGCTTGTCGCCCGCCGCCCAACCGACGGTGCAAACGGAGCTCCGACCGCGGCCGCGCCGCTCGAGGACGCAAGTCCAGCAGACGTCCCGGAGCCGCCGGAAGAGTTGGCTCCCGCGATCGTTGCGCACGCGCCGCAAGCGCCGAAGCCCGCTGCTGATCCGCCCGTTTCGGATGCCGAACTGGTCGCCGGTGTAGCGGCCGCGATGTCGCTCGTCAAGGCGTATCGCACGCATGGGCACCTCATTGCTCGTCTCGACCCGCTTGGCTCCGAGCCGATGGGCGACCCTGCGCTCGACGAGACACAGCTCCGGCCGCCTCTGACCGCTGAGCTCCAGGCGCGCATTCCGTCGCGCTTGCTTCGGCTCTCCGTTCCCGGCGATTCGCTGCTCGAGGCGCTGCCGAGATTGCGTGATGTCTACACCGGGACGATCGCGTACGAGATCGAGCACATCTCCGATCACGCCGAGCGCGTCTGGCTGCGTCAGGCGATCGAGACCGGCCGCTTCCGCAAGCCGCTCGCACCGGA
This sequence comes from Thermoleophilia bacterium, assembly GCA_016844515.1. Next base: position 1,109 of record JAERMP010000168.1, read on the forward strand.
GGAGCGCCGAGCCCTTCTCGCGCGACTCGCACAAGTGGAAGCATTCGAGACCTACCTCCGCCGCGCGTTCATCGGCCAGAAGCAGTTCTCGATCGAGGGTCTCGACGCTCTCGTACCCATGCTGGATGAGGCCGTCGAGCTTGCCGCCGAAGGCGGTGCGCATGAGGTGCTCATCGGTGTCGCTCACCGAGGTCGACTCAACGTCCTCGCGCACACGGTGGGACGGTCGTACGAGTCGATTCTTCGCGAGTTCGAGGGAGAGCGGAGCATCGACGCGCTGGTGACCGATCCAGAGGGCGGCACCGGGGACGTGAAGTACCACCTCGCTGCGTCCGAGGCGCGGACCACACGGGCGGGTGAGGTGCAGGTCACGCTCGCCGCGAATCCGAGCCACCTCGAGGCAGTCGACCCGGTCGTCGAAGGGCTCGCGCGCGCCGAGCAGACCGACCGTTCGCACGGCGCTGGAGTTCACGACCCGACGGTCGCCGTACCAATCCTCATTCACGGCGACGCGTCTTTCGCGGGGCAGGGCGTGGTTGCGGAGACGTTCAATTTCCACTCGCTCGACGGGTATTCGACGGGCGGCACGCTCCACGTCATCGCCAACAACCAGATCGGATTCACCACGGTGCCCGCGGAAGGGCGGTCGACGCGCTACTCGAGCGATCTCGCCAAGGGCTTCGACGTGCCGATCATCCACGTCAACGCCGACGATCCGGAGGCGGCGCTGTCTGCCATCAGGCTCGCTCTCGCGTACCGCGCCGAGTTCGGCCACGACGTCGTCATCGATCTCGTCGGTTACCGGCGCTTCGGACACAACGAGCAGGACGAGGCGGCGTATACGCAGCCTCTCGAGACAGAGCGCATCGAGCAGCAAGCGCCCGTTCGAGAGACGTACGGCGCCCGTCTCGTCGCCGACGGTGTACTCGGCGAGGACGAGGCCGGTCGGCTTCTCGAGCCGACGCTTCAGGAGCTTCGCGAGGCGCACGACCAGCTACGCGCTTCGTTTGCCGAGCCCGAGCCGCCCACTGAGCCACGTACTCGTACGGACACCGGCGCGCAGGTGATGACTGCGGTGCCGGCTGATCGCCTCCTCGAGCTCAACGAGCAACTCCTTCGCGTCAAGGACGGTTTCGAGGTGAACCCGAAGCTCGCCCGCCAGCTCGAACGTCGTCGCGAGGCGATGCACGATGGCGGGATCGACTGGGGGCACGCCGAGGCGCTCGCCTTTGCATCCCTGCTCGAGGAGGGGATTCCGATACGTCTCTCGGGCCAGGACACCGAGCGGGGGACGTTCTCGCACCGTCACGCCGTTCTGCACGACCCGCGCACGGGGGAGACCTCCACGCCGCTGCAGGAGCTGCCAACGGCAACGGCCTCGTTCGAGATCTACAACTCACCGCTCTCCGAGTTCGCGGCCGTCGGGTTCGAGCACGGCTACTCGATTGCCGCCCCGGACGCGCTCGTCCTGTGGGAGGCGCAGTTCGGCGACTTCGTAAATGGAGCTCAGATCGTCGTCGACCAGTTCATCGCGTCAGGGCGCTCGAAGTGGGGTCAGACGTCGCGGCTGACCCTTCTTCTCCCCCACGGATACGAGGGCAACGGGCCGGAGCACTCGAGTGCGCGTCTCGAGCGGTTCCTGCAGCAGGCTGCCCAGGACAACATCCGCGTCGTCAACTGCACGACGGCGGCGCAGTTCTTCCACCTCCTTCGCCGACAGGCGCTGGACGCGACCGCACGCCCGCTGGTCGTGATGACCCCCAAGGGCTTGCTCCGCCTTCGGCAGGCAACGTCGACTCTCGACGACCTTGCGCTGCGATCCTTCAAGCCCGTGTTGGACGATCCCGGCGCTGACCACTACGCGGCGCGCCGCCTCGTCCTGTGCAGCGGGAAGGTGTACTACGACATCGTCGGCCACGACCTTCGCGGTCTCTCGACGACCATCGCGGTTGCCCGCATCGAGCAGCTCTACCCGTTCCCGCTCGAGGCCGTTGCGTCGCTCGTCGCGTCGTACCCGGAGCTTCGCGAAATCGTGTGGGCGCAGGAGGAGCCTCAGAACATGGGCGCGTGGCGCTCGTTGCGACATCGGCTCGAGGAGGCTGCCGGGCACGCAGCTCACGCCGTGACCGTCCAGTACGTCGGCCGGACCTGGCGAGCCAGCCCGAGCGAGGGCTATCCGGGACTGCATCACCACGAGCAGGACCGGATCGTCCGCGAGGCGCTCGGCTTCCGCGTGAGCTAGTGGTCTCTCCGGGAAGTCCTGCCACGCTTCGCGCGGCTGCAAACACGTCGCAGCGCGTCGTCCTCGGTCGCCCCGATACCTTTGGGTATCGGGGCCCCGCCGTAAATACGTTCACGCTTCGCGCAGCTGCGAACGCTTCGCATGCCGTCGTCCTAGTCGGGCCAAGGGAGAAGGAGTCGAGGTCAGACTTAAGTCTGACCTCGACACAGTTTTAAGCCCTCCCTGCGTCCCAGGCCTGCTCGGTTCTCGCCGGCGAACCACGGCCGTATTTGCCGCGGGAAGCAACAGGCGAGAGTGCTAGAAGCGCGGCCGGCCGCGGCGCACAAGCGAGGATGCGACACGCGGGGCGTTGCGCCGCGCGGCCATCAGCAGCCGCTCTCTGTGCTCAGGCGGCAATCTTTTCCAGGCTTCGAACATGGCGACCGCGACCGTCACCGGTCGGACGCGCCTCACGAGGTAGAGCAGGACCGCGGAGACGAGAAACGGCATGGCGGAATCCTCGCACATGCGAGGACTCAAGCCGCAATCGGGGCATTAGCAGGGTCTTTGCACTAGCGTTCCGGTAGACTCCCGGCCCGCGGGGAAAGCCATGTCGGATCACGAAGATCACTCTGCCGTCGAAACGGAATCCGTGTTCGCACAGGCGATTCGCGAGCATCTGGCGCTGAAGGGTCAAAACGCGGACCTCGACTCCGAGATGCCGCTCGACCGCTATCTCGACGGTGACCAGCTCGAGAACCACCCCCTCTTCAAGAGCGAGGAACAGGCCCGCATCGAGGAGACGATGGACGGTGAGCCGGCGGCCGAGCTCAGCTCCGAGCGGCTGCCGTGGCCCGGCGAGGAGACCGCCGAGAACGTGGAAGGCGCTGCACTGGACGAAGCGCTCTGGACGGGGCGTCCGCGCGACTTCGACTGGGGCGACTAGTAGGAGCGTCTAGCGAAACTCGGTAGCCGTGTGTCCATGCCGTTCTCAGAGTGCCGCGCAACGCGGCTACCCACGAATCTGCCCGCGTTTACCCAGACTCGCCTCGATGGATGACGACCAATTCAGCGCCGACGAATGGTGGGCTCGCAACGAGGCAGAGTGGCGACGCAACCCGTCTACTTGCGGAGTGTGTGCGGTGCGAGGTGAGAGAGGATGCGCGGCCACTTTTGCACGAGGATGTCGTGCCCCCCGTTCGGCACCATCTCGAACCGGGCGTTGAGCCTGTCTCGCCACCAATTCCGATCGGTGTGGCTTACAGCCTCCTCATGCATGCCGTAAAGGAGGAGCGTCTTTGCCTGGATCGAATCGAGGTCGATCGCCTTCGGCTCCGTCTCCGGGGCGGGCGCGGAGACGAGGACGAGCCTGTCCACGAGTTGCTTGTGCTCCGCGGCGAGCGCGAGTGCGGCCCAACCGCCCTCGGCCCAACCTACGACGCCAGCTGGTGTCCCGTCCCATTCGGCAGATAGCTCGACGTCGCGCTTCGCCGTCTCCTCCGGCATTGGATCGAAGAACGGTGTGTTGGATGGCAAGCACAAGACGATCCGTCTGGCGCTCATGCGGACACTACGACAGCCCAGTGACGGCCGAACTTCGTGGGATCAAACCCCCGCCACGACTCTCCGCTTTCGCCTCTTTCGTCACGCCTGTGCCGGTCCGCTCGAACGTCTGCTTCAACACGGCGGGGTTGTCGCCGTAGTAAAGAAGATTCGATGGCTGAGCCTTTCGGCCGGAGTCTAAAGGCGTCCCCCAGACCGCGCCGTCTGGCCGTGTCGGGCGCTGTAGTGCTCCGTCTGACGCTCGGAGTAGCTTCCCCCCCAGGAGCTACTGGAGCGTGGGGTCAACGTCTCCGCCGTCCACACGGACTTCATGATGGGCGGGCCTGAGGTGGACGTCGACGGTCTCGACGCGGCCGGGAACGCGACGCCGATCATCCGCAACGACGTCTGGCAGCTCTCCTAGCGGCTCGCCTGTGGGGCGATTGGCGCGCAATTGTTGCCCTTGCAGTGCCGGGCACTGTAAGAAGGCGTCTGGGATTGGCTCAACCAAAGGGTTTCTTGGTGCTTGCCATTTCAATGTCGTTCTTGACCTTGACAAGACTTCATTGATGATGTCATAGTGCAGTCACAATGCAGCTCGAGAGTCACATCCAGGCGATTCAGGAAGACCTGGCCGCTACGGCCGGTCTCGGAGACGAGGCGACCGCCGACGCTGCACGGCGCCTGAGCGAAGCTCTCGCGTCCACGCTTCACCTTCGGCTCCTCGACCTCTTGGGCGAGGCCGCCCTGGAGATCGGTGGCCAACTCGAGGCTGGGCGGATCGAGGTTCGTCTTGCCGGACGCGATCCGGAGCTCGTCGTCGTCACGGACGAGGTCCCGGACGCCCGCCAGGTCGGTTTCGGCGAAGAGCACTCGGGCCGGATCACGCTGCGTCTCCCCGAGGCGCTCAAGGTGAGCGTCGAGGCCGCCGCTGCCCGCGAAGGCATCTCTACCAACGCTTGGCTCGTGCGAACGATCGCGCGCATGGTCGATCACCGCTCGGCGAAGCGCAGCCGCAACCGAATTCAGGGCTACGCCCAGGGTTGAAAGGAGAGCATCATGTTTCTCACGTCACTGCCATTCGACTACGCCAAGCTCGTCGACCGCGGCGATCGGGTCCGCACGGCGCGCAAACGCACCGCCGACAGCCGACTCCGCCGCACCAGCCCGCGGGGCGAGGCGTAGGAATCGACATGCCGGTCTTCGAAACTCCCGGGAGCGTCTCCCTCCAGGTCAAGCTCTCGAGTGGTCGCGTCGTGGTCACGACGGCCGACGAGCCGCGCACGAGCGTCGAGCTCATCCCGATCGGCCGTCGGGGCCCCGATGCGGTGGAGGATATCTCCGTCATGGCTGACGAGCACCATGGCCGCCACATCATCCGGATCGAGCAGAAGGACCGGATCCGCTGGGGCCCGATCCAGATCACCTGGGGCGGAGACATCGAGACTCGTATCACGTGCCCTCCTGGCTCGGATCTCGACCTCTCGGGCGGCTCCACCGATCTCCGCGTCGACGGTGAGCTCGGAGAGGTCTCGGTGCGGACTGCGTCGGGCGACGTCAGGCTCGACGCGGTTCGGAGCAAGCTCCAGATCAAGACCGCCAGCGGCGACATCTCCGTCGCCGCGTTCGAGTCCGAGGCGTCTCTGATGACGGTTTCCGGCGATCTCGCGGTTGGACGTTCGAGTGGCTCGCTCACCGCGCGCGCAGTCTCGGGAGACGTCACTATCGGCTCTCTGCGCGGATCGCTTGGTCTCTCGACCACCTCAGGTGACATCGACGTGCGATCCGTCGAGGCGGGTGAGGTTCGCGTGCAGACGGTGTCCGGCGACGTTCGCGTCGGTGTCGGCCGTGGTACGCGCGTCTGGATCGATGCGGCGACCATCTCCGGCGATCTCGAGTCAGAGCTCGGTCTCGACGACGCGGAACCCAACACCAATGACTCCGATGACGGTGGGTCCGTCGTCCCGCTCCACCTCAAGACGGTGAGCGGAGACGTGTCGATCGTGCGTGCGAGTGTGGTTAGCGCGCAGCCTTGACGGCCGCAACGACCTCGTCTTCGCGACCCTCGCGCAACAGATCGACAAGTCGCTGCCGCCCGCTCTCGCGCAAGCCGAGCGGCGCCGTCAGAACGTCGTAGAGCCGCGCCTCGCCGATACCGGCGTCCCGCGCTGCCGCTACGACGCGCGCGACGCCATGGCGTGGCTTTCCGGCCTCGAACTGCCAGGCGGGGTAGCGCCACTCGATCGAGCCTGGCTCACGCACCGCGATCAGCTCGCCGTTGCGTCGCATCAAATCGATCTTCGCCGGCTCGACCGCGAGCCGGGCCGCAAGCCAGGTCGCGGCGATGCTGTCGGGATAGCGAGCGACTGTTGTCGAGCTCATTCGCGACGTAGACTATCCCGTCGCGACCAGAGCCTTCACTTGTAAAGGTCGACGCCGTGGCCGCAACGCGGACGCCTTCAGGGATCTTTGCGCGAGCGGAATCTGCGCTAGCGGATTCCGGTCTTGCGCCAGTAATTACGGTAGCTTCGCGGTCATCGCAGCCCAGACGCCGGCGTCACCACCGCCCTCCCACGCGTCGACGATGCCGCCGTTGACGTCGACGAGGATGAAGTGCGGCTGGTAGTCGGCACCGAGCGAGCGCGCGCGGTCTCGCTGTGGATCCTGAATCGAGGGCCAACGCCAGCCGTAGCGATCGATGAACGACTTCGCCTCGTCAGGAGTGTCCGCGACGTTGATGCCGAGGTACGCGAGCTCCGGGTTCTCCTGCTGGAAGTCTGCGTAGGCGACCGCCTCGCTCTGGCAGGTGCTTCACCACGATGACCAGACGTTGATGAGCACGGCCTGACCGCGGTAGTCGGCGAGTGAGATCGGCTTCCCGTCGACAGACGTGCCTTCGATTGCCGGTGCCTGCTCGCGTGGGGGAGTCGCCGTCGACTCGGTCTCGGGCGGCGCTGGAGCTGGCGGTGCCGCGGTCTCACTCGAGCCGCCCCCACAGCCTGAGGCGACGAGCGCGCACAATCCGGCCGCGAGCACGAGGACGAGTGGACGCACGAGCGCACTGTAGACGCGCCGCTCTGCGGGCTCGGTCGATTTCATCCTTTCGAAAGATGTGGAACCGGCACTCCAGGGCCGATACCTGACACATGCGCCGACTCGCCGTTGTCTCCCTAGCTGCGCTCGTGCTCGCGACCGCAGGCACTGCGACTGCACGCCAGAACGCCGCGCGCTCCTGGGCGACACCGCAGATCGCAGCCGTCGTGGATGTCGGCCTCATGGCGCCGTCTATCGCCGAGTTCAGGCCCGATGACCCGCTTACGGAGACCGAGTTCGCGACGATTCTGGCAAGTCTCGGCGCGTCCGTCGCGGTCGTCGATCCGGATCGGCCCGTGACGATGCGCGAGCTCGATGCGCAGCTCGTCACGCTCGTAGGGCTTCGCCCTGTTGCGCGCGAGATCCGACTCGCTGCGCTCGATGCCGGGCTCGCTCCGACATCATGGCTCGGCACCGAGACGGTCGCCCGCATGCTCGGCCTGCGCGTCAACCATCTACGGAGCGAGGAGGAGCTCGAACTCCAGCTCGCGCAGCCGGCCACCCGAGCAGAGGCCGCGTACTCCATCGCCCGCGTCCTCGAGCTGGACGACGGTGCTTGCACGAGCGCTGCGGTTCGTCGGTTCGCCGTATGTCTGGGCGGGCTCGTCGGAGCGACCTCAGCAGCTGTTCGGAAGGACACTGCCGGGCGGCTTCGACTGCTCCGGGTTCGTGTGGCGGGTCTACAAGCTCGAGCCGTTCGTTGGGGCACCCACGCTCGCGCAGGTGCTGAGGGGGAGGACGAGCTACGCGATGAGCGGAGAGGTCCTGCGCTCGGCTCGGCTCACCCGTGATCTGCTCCAGCCCGGTGACGTCGTGTTCTTCGGCTCGCGCGGCCCGCGGTCGCGTCCGAGCGAGGTCGGGCACATGGGGATCTACGTCGGGAGCGGCTGGATCGTCCATTCGTCACGTCTAGGAACGACTCTCACTCCAATGACGGGCTGGTACGAAACCAGCTTTGCCTGGGGCCGGAGCCTGCTCGCCGAGGCCGGCGTCTCGTAGCGACTCCGACCCGCCTGCGTCCCCACTTCTCCACCCGCGATGTGTAATGCTCCGGGTACGAGGTCGCCGGGCCGTTCGTGGGTGGGCCATGTCGGTGTCGTGGCGGCCGGATCGGAGACGAAATGCACGGTCGTATGGCCAGGTACACGTTCTCGGGTGACGCTCAGGAGCTCGGGCAGCGTGCCGAAGAGGGGCTGCTGCCGATCTTCCAAGCTCAACCAGGGTTTAAGGCGTACTCGGTGATCGAGTCGGACGGCGAGATCTTCTCGTTCAGCGCTTGGGGCACTGCGGAGCAGGCCGAAGCCGCCAACGCAGCGGCGGCAGACTGGGTTGCCGAGAACATGACGAACGACATCACACTCACGGAAGCGCGAGTCGGCGAGATCCTCTTCTCGACCACGCTCGGTGTCAGCACGAAGGCAGGCGCGACCGCCTGATCTTCAGGCGTCTCGTTCGCTAGAAAGGCCCTGGAGACAGGGCCTTTCTCGTGCTCCCCAGGCGGGGAGCTTGC
>JAERMP010000035.1 GCA_016844515.1 Thermoleophilia bacterium
CTGCCTCGAGATAACGGACGTCGACCCCATGCGCTACGGCCTTCTCTTCGAGCGGTTCCTGAACCCGGCGCGCAAGGACCTCCCGGACATGGACATCGACTTCTCCGTCGCCGGCCGCGACCGGGTGATCAACTACGTCGCCGACAAGTACGGCCGCGACCGCGTGGCCCAGATCATCACCTTCTCGACGATGGCCGCCCGTGCGGCGATCCGCGACGCCGGCCGTGTGCTCGACATCCCGTACGGCGTGGTCGACCGCATCGCAAAGCTCGTGCCCGAGGGGCCCGGCCAGACGCTCGAGGCTGCGCTGAAGTCCGGCGCCGAGCTGCGGCAGGCCGTCGACTCGGACGCGGTAGCGAAGGAGATCGTCGATCTCGCACGTCCGCTCGAAGGGCTCACGCGCGCCGACTCGATCCATGCGGCGGGCGTCGTGATCGGTGCGCAGCCGTTGATCGAGGTCGTTCCTCTCCAGCAGAAGGGCGTCGACCAGGAGATCGTCACGCAATTCGGGATGTGGGACGTGGTCGACCTCGGTCTCCTGAAGATGGACTTCCTCGGCCTCCGCAACCTCGACGTGATCGACAAGGCAGTGGAGCTGATCGGCGGAGTCGACATCAGCACCCTCCCGCTCGACGACCCACCGACGTACGCGATGCTGGCGCGGGGCGAGTCGACGGGCGTCTTCCAGTTCGAATCGTCCGGGATGCGCGAAGCGCTCCGCCTCGTCAAGCCGAGCGAGTTCGAGGATCTGATCGCGCTCGTTGCGCTCTACCGGCCGGGGCCGATGGGCTACATCTCGTCCTACGCGGCACGCAAGCACGGCCGCGAGTCGGTCGCCTACGCGGACCCGCGGCTCGAGCAGATCACCGGTGGGACGTACGCGATCTGCATCTACCAGGAGCAATACATGGAGATCGCGAAGCAGCTCGGCGGGTTCTCGCTGGCCGAGGCCGAGACGCTGCGCAAGGCGATCGGGAAGAAGATCCACGCGCTGATGGCGTCTCTCAAAGACAAGTTCCTCGAGGGCTGCGCCGAGAACCAGCTTTCGGCGGCCGTCGCCCAGCAGCTCTGGAAGGACATGGAGTCGTCGCAGGACTACTCCTTCAACAAGGCGCATGCTGCGTGCTACGCGCTCATCGCCTACCGAACCGCGTGGCTCAAGGCCAACCATCCCCGCGAGTACATGGCGGCGCTCATCTCCTCCGTGATGAACACGAAGGACCGGGTGCCGTTCTACGTGAACGCCTGCCGCGAGATGGGAATCGACGTGCTCCCGCCCGACGTGAACTCGTCTCAGCAGGACTTCGCCGTCGTGGGAGGCGTGATCCACTTCGGGCTCAATGCGGTGAAGAACGTGGGGGAGGCGGCAGCCGAGGCGATTGTCCGCGCGCGGGCCGAAGGCGGACCGTTCGACTCTGTCTGGGAGTTCACCGAGCGGGTCGATCCACGCATGCTCAACCGCCGCGCGCTGGAAGCGCTCATCAGATGCGGCGCACTCGATTCGACGGGCGCGACGCGAATGGGGATGCTCGCCGAGACGATCCTCGACTCCGCGCTCGCACACGGTCAGCGACTGGCCGCCGACCGGCTTGCCGGGCAGGCCTCGATCTTCGACGACGGGCTCGGCGAGGCCGAAGTCTCGAAGGAGCGACACCATCCCACGATCTCGACGACGGAGTTCGACGAGCAGGAGCTACTGCGGCTCGAGAAGGAGACGCTCGGGATCTACGTATCCGAGCATCCCCTGGAGCGTGTTCGCGCCGACCTGCGGCGAAAGACCGACTGCGCGCTGATGGATCTCGAACGGCGCCGCGACGGTGAAATCGTGACCGTTGGAGGAATCGTCTCCGGGCTCAAGCAGGTGACGACGAAGCGCGGCGACCCGATGGTGTTCGCGACTCTCGAAGATCCCACGGGGAGCGCCGAGGTCGTGGTGTTCAACTCGACCTACGCGGCCGCACGGGATCTGCTCGAGGCTGACCGGATTCTCGTCGTCAAGGGGCGCGTCGACCACAAGCAGGCAGGCGAGACGAAGCTCGTCGCCATCGAGGTCAGTCCGTTCGAGGCCGTTCAGGTGCGACGCGAAGTGCGCCTCCGGATCGACGCGAGACAGGCCCCAGCCGGGTTGATCCGCGAGCTCGCGACGCTCGTCTCCGATTACCCCGGGGAAGCTCCCGTATACGTTGCGCTCGAGACGTCGGTCGGAGAGCGCACGCTCGCCCTCGGCCCCGAGTACCGCGTGAAGCCGGACGCCGACTTCTTCGCCGAAGTTCGAGCCCTGCTGGGCGAAGCCGCCGTCGCCTGACGTCGCAGCACGGCTGCTGCTGCCCCGCGTAGGGGCGAGGCTTGCCTTGCCCTCGGTCGTAGCTCACTGCAAGGGCGACGCAAGCGTCGCCCCTACACAACGAGCGCCGCCCCAGGCGCCAGGAATCTGACAGGAGTCGACCCGGTGCTGATCATCGCGTAGCTACTCGCGGATCCCTCGTTCGAGGGCTCGCTGTCCCCCCTCGGGGGGGTGGTACGCCGTGTTCGAAACAGTCCTACTGAGACCCGCGCATTTTTCTGCGACCACTCACCAAGAAAGGAGTGAATGCGCATGTTCAAGTGGAAAGCACGCTGGATTCGACTCATGGTTCCAGTGTCCAGCATCCTCGTGTTCGTGATCGCTTCCGGCGCAGGACGTCGCTGGAAGTAGGTCAATCGGGACGTCGTCCCACGACCGCACTCACCGTCACGTGTCGAACTCTGCTCGGCAGAACACGTTTCCACCCCGGCTACGCTGGCTGATCGCGGGCACCCTCGCGCTCGTCACGCCAGTCGTGGTCGGGGCGGCGGTCGCAATTGCTCTCGATCCACCGGGGCCGACGGAAGCGCTTGCGGTCTTGCTCTTCCTCGGTCTCGCGCTCGTCGCCGAGATGAAGCCGGTGCCGCTCGAGGAAGACGACATGAGCACCGTGTCGGTGGCGTTCGTCTTCATCCTCTCGAGCCTCATCCTCTTCGGTTGGGAGTACGGGGTGATGATCGCTGTGCTGAGCGCCCTCACCGCGCAGCTCGTCGAGCGGCGACCTCTGCAGCGAACGGCCTTCAACACCTCCGTCTATGCGCTGTCCGCCTTCGCGGCTGCGTTGCCGGCTCTCGCGCTCGGCGACGGCGGCGCGAGCGACCCGATCGCCGTCACCGCCTTCGCCCTTCTAGGCGGCGCGGCATTCGTTGCGGTCAACGTCGGGTTCATCTCCCTTGCCATCTCGTTCCACGAGGGGGTCGCGATTCGCCCTCTGCTGAAGAGCGACTTTCGCCTTGCGGGCCCCGCCTTTGCGATCCAGGCATTCCTTGCGGCTCTCGCTGCGGCGCTGTGGGTAACAGATCCTTGGTTGCTCGTTCTCATGACGGGCCCGCTCTTCACCGTCACGCTGTACCAACGCTCCTCGCTTGCCTCGAGACGAGCGACGCGGGACGCACACACCGACAGCCTTACTCGTATCGGCAACAACCGCGGATACGAGCTGGGCCTCGCGACCGCGTTCGAGGCAGCCAGCGAGGACGGATCGGAGCTCAGCCTGTGCCTGCTCGACGTCGACGACTTCAAGCAGATCAACGACACCTACGGTCACCCCCTGGGAGACAAGGTGCTCGTCGAGGTCGCGCGCCTCCTCCATGCCGGGAACGACTGCGTAGGCGCGTTCCGCTTCGGCGGCGACGAGTTCGCGATCGTTCTCGCGTGCGACGAGTTAAAGGCCCGTGGGCATGTCGAAGCGCTCTACCGCCGGGTGTCCAGGGCGCGGTTCGCCCACGGCACGGCAGCCACGGTGAGTGTCGGGGTGGCGACGTTTCCGGCCCATGCAGGAGACGTCGAGAGCCTCGAGAAGGCCGCGGACGGCGCCCTCTACTGGGCGAAGCTGAACGGAAAGAATCGCTCCTGCTTCTACAGCCCGGCCGTCGCCGAGACCTTCAACCCGGACGAGCTCGCGCGGCGTGTCGAGCAGCAAGCGCGCCTACGGGCCGCAGAGAACCTCATCCGCGTCGTCGACGCGAAGGACGAGTACACGGGCGCGCATTCCGAGCGTGTGGCGCTGCTCGTCGGAGCCATCGCACGTCAGCTTCGGCTCGAGGACGAGCACGTCGAGCAGCTCAAGCTCGCCGGGCGGCTCCACGATCTCGGCAAGATCGCAATCGCGGACCGCGTACTGCAGAAGCCTGGCGAGCTGACCCCGCACGAGCAGCGCCAGCTCGCCCACCATCCCGAGCTCGGAGCATCGCTGCTGGACGGCATGGATATTCGTCCCGTCGACGTCTGGATCCGCCATCACCACGAGCACTGGGACGGATCCGGCTATCCGCACGGCCTTGCAGCCGAGGAGATTCCCTTCGGCTCTCGCGTGATCCTTGTCGCCGATGCGTACGACGCGATCACGACCGACCGGAGCTACCGCGCCGCGTCGACCGCGGAGGAGGCCGTCAGGGAGCTCCGGCGTCAATCCGGAGTGCAGTTCGATCCAGCCATCGTCACTGCTCTCGAGTCGCACCTCGAAGAAGCCGGATTGATCGCAGCGCCCGAGCTGGCTGAAGTCGTTCCGCTTCGGCGACTGGTCGCCTAACGAGCCGATCGGGATGGCTCTCGCGCTTCCGGTGTTCGGCGCTCTCGCCCTCGGGCTTGCCCTCGGCGGGCGCCTCGGCAATCTGGCGCAGCTGCGGCTTCGTGCGACCTGGCTCTTCTTCCTTGCAATCACGCTTCAGGTCGTCGCCTTTCCGTTCGGGTTTCTCCCGTGGAGCACGGACGGAACCGTGGCGACAGCTCTCTGGCTCGCCTCGTACGCGCTCCTGATCGTCGCGGCCGTGGTCAACGCTCGGATCACCGGAGTCCCGATCGTCGCGGCCGGGATGTGCCTGAACCTCGTCGCTATCCTCGCGAACCGCGGCACGATGCCCGTCCGGCCCGATGCCATGCACGCGGCGGGAGACGACTACGGGACGAACGCGAACAGCACCGCGATGGCCGATCCGCACGTCGGCTGGCTCGTGGACAGGTGGGCTGCTCCCGACTGGATTCCGCTCGCGAATGTGTTCTCGCTCGGAGATGTCGTCATCGCTGCCGGCGCGGTCGTGATCGTGCTCTCGGCGATGGGCGTTCGGCTGCCCCGGCCCCTGAAGGGCCGACGCGTGAGTTTCTAGACCCCGATGTGAACAATGGCGCCGCGGCCGCGAAGGCGGCCGCCTTCAGGGAAGGCGCGAAGCGCCTTGTCCGCGAAGCGGACCAGTGGAGGGGGTCTGGGGGAAGACGCGGAGCGTCTTGTCCGCGAAGCGGACCAAAGGAGGGGGTCTGGGGGAACCGGGAGGTTCCCCCAGCTTCAACAGGGAGGTTCCCCCAGCATCAGCCAGCGACCGGAATCCGCGCGAGCGGATCTCCGGTCTTGCGCGAGTAACTCAGCTCTTGGCGTCGCGGGAGAGCCGCGTCGCGACGCAGGTGAGGACCTTCAGCGCGATCGACGGCATGTCCTTGACGACGCGCTGGAAGTCGCGGTCGACGATCACGAGGGTTCTGACGCGCGAGGTCGCCGTGGCAGTTGCCGAGCGGGGCCCTTTCGTGAGTAGCGCGATCTCCCCGAGCCAGTCGCCGCCCGAGAGATCGGCCAGCTTCCGCCCTCCCTGCGACACCTTCACGGCACCTTCGACCAGGACGAAGAACTCGCGGCCGACGCGACCTTCGCGAGTGAGGACGGTTCCCTCAGGCATCGCGAGCTCGTCGGCGATCCCGGCGAGCTCGCGGAGCTCGCGTTTCGAGCACCCGGCGAACAAAGGCACCTTCTTCAGGAGCTCGATCTTGGCGTTACGCCCTAGCGCCACGAGGCAATCCTAAGCGGAGTACGACCCGATGTGCATAACGTGGACACGTGACATGACACGCGTTTATGCTTGACGCTGCGTGTATCGCATGTGAACGAGGGAGAGGGGAACTGGGAATGATGATTATGCACAGCGGTTCTTTCCGTCGGTCGATGGCGACTGTCGTACTCGCGGGGTTCGTCGCAGCGCTCGCCGTCGTCTCGGGCGGTCGTGCGGGCAGCGTCAGCAGTAGCACGTTCGACGTCTTCGTGCAGCCCCAGTACCTGACGGCCGGGGCGCAGGGCTTCGTCAAGGGTGAGTTCACCGCTGCGTCAGGCCCCGGAAGCGGCACGGCGACGCACGTCGTCATGACGTTCGACCTGCCCGTCGCGCTCCTGAATCCCACCTCGAGCGGCTGTTCGCCGTCCGCGTCTTCGCCTGCGGGGTTCAACCGCTTCACGTGTGACATCGGCACGGTCAAGGCCGGGAAGACGGCGACGCGGTTCGTGACGTTCACGGCGCCGTCGACCGCCGCTACCTACACCGCCAACGGGACCGTCAACTTCGACAACGGGTCATCTGGAGCCGGTGGCGGAGGCGGCCAGAACACGAGTCTCACGAAGAGCGGTCAGGCGACGGTCGTCGCAGCGGCGAGCACGACGCGCGCCGGCAACTGCACGGGCAGCGCGTCCACCCCGCCAGCTTCGTTCCACGATACGCAGAGCACGAGCGTCAGCGGTGCGACAGCGGCGTCGTCGCTCGGCCTTCCCTGCACGTGGGTGTTCGTCGGCGAGGACCCGGCGGGAGGTTCAGGCCTCCTCACGCCGATCTCGTTCGTCGGCCTTCCCCTGACCACGTCGCCCGCGACCGTCGTTATCACCTTCTTCTCCCTGCCCGTCCCGTTCTCGCAGTTCGACATCTTCTACCTGCCGAACTACCCGGACGGGCCGAATCCGCTGGACAGTGTCCTGCTGGCCGCGTGCGTCGGTGGTGCCCTGCCTCCGAACGCAACCGCGTGCCTCCAGAGTCTCGTCCCTCTCGGGACGGGGGCACAGGCGACGATTCTGCTGAAGGGAACGGGAGGCGACCCGGGCTTCGGCGCCGGCTAGGCCGATGGCTCGGCAACGACGGCGAGCTCCGCAAGCGCCAGCGCGCGCTCGGCTGAGACGAGGTTGCCCTTGAGCTCATAGAGCTTGAGCGCTTCATGTAGCGCCGCGCGCGCGGCGTCGGGGCCCACCGCCGTCGCCAGAACTTCCGCGAGGGTGACGAGGCAGTCGCCGCGCAGATCGGGAGCTTCGACTCTCCTGAGCGCCTCCACGGCTTCCCGCGCTTCCCGCTCCGCACCGGCGAGATCTCCGTCGTGGGCCAGGAGGCGTGCCCGGACACACCGCAGGACGGCCTTCGTCTCGACGTCGTCGTCGTCGGCGAGCTCCTCGGCGGTGGTGTGAAGCTCCGCCGCATCGGCGTACCGGTCCTGCTCGCAGACTGCGCGGGCGAGCAGGGCTGCAACGGTGGGGAGCACGTACTTGTCACCCATTGCGGACAGCTTCTCGTAGTCGCGTCGAAGGTCACGTTCCGCGGCTTGGGGATCTCCGGCGAGCGTCTCGACGCGGCTTGACTGGAGTGACGTCAGTGGGACGATGACGTTCGCACCGAGCTCGTCGCGAAGTCGACCTGCACGGGAGATCAGCTCTCGCGCCTGAGCGAAGTCGCCCTCCATCGCGTGCAATCGCGCGAGTGAGCAGAGGATGAATGCCTCCGCTTGCCTGTCTGCAAGATCTCGCTCGAGCGCCTCCTCGCATTCGCGGATGGCGTCACTGACCTTCGTCGGCCCGTCTCGGAGACCGGCCGTGTACTCGGCGAGCAGCCGGGCCTCGAGCCTGGTGTCCCCTGCGAGCCGAGCATGGTCGATGGCACTGCGGTGAGCATCGAGCTGCTCGCTCCAGCGGAGGACGGAACCGTGGACGTAGCCGAGAAGCCGCCAGGCCTTGGCCAGCTCGGCATGAGCGGAAACGCGCTCGAGCTCGGGGATCACGTGTTCCAGCTCTCGGATCACATCTCGGCTCCAGCGCTCGAGATCGTCGACCACGTGGTGCCGGACGAGAAGCCGCGTCACGACCGCGTCCGCCCAGAACCGCGTCTCACCTTCCTCCGTGGCTTGCCCGACCGCCTCGTCGAGGAAGAGCTCTGCCGATACGAACTCGCCGATCTCCATCAGCGCTTCGCCGAGGCTCGGTAGGAGCTCCAGGCGACGCCGGTCGTCCTCTGGGAAGAGCAGTGCGGAGCGCCGGAGCAGATTTGCTGCCGCCGGCATGTCGCCGCGGGAGAATGCCCTCCGCCCCGCCGAGGAGAGACGTATCGCAGCGCGGACGCCCAGCTGGCTGCCGTGGTCGTCGAGCGGCCCGAGCTCGGACAAGTAGCGATGCGCCTGCTCGAGGTGGTAGCCGAGGATCTCCTCGAATTCGGTCGCGCCCTCGCGGTTGATGCCGTCAGCCCACTCGACGAACTGCTCGTGGAACGTCGCGCGGGCGCGTTTCAGGATTCCCTCGTAAGCGGTGTCGCGGATTAGGACGTGATGGAAGCCGTAGGCCTCTTCCTCGGCCGGCCGCCTGGAGTCGGGCAGAACGAGCTGCTTGTCCGTGAGCGAGTCGAGCTGAGCTCCCACCCGAGGCCGAGCGGTCTCGGGGGTCAGGTACCTCACTGCATCCGTCACGAAGGTCTGCCCGATGACCGCGGCCGGCTCGATCACGGCTCGCTCGTCCGCATTCAGGCGGTCGAGCCTCGCTGCGAGGAGTGCCTGGATCGTTGGGGGCACGGACACGTCTTCCATATCCGACGCGGCATGCCAGCTCCCTGACTCGAAGCGAATCAGCCCCTCGTCCACGAGCATCGAGAGCAGCTGTTCGATGAACAGCGGGTTGCCCTGGGCGGCTTCGACGATTCGTGTTCGGATTCGTTCGTCGAGCCCAGTGCCGCCGAGTAGAGCCTCGGCCACGGCGCTCGTCTGCTCCTCGGAGAGCCGCTCGAGCTCGATTCGGGCCGACCCTTGCGCCGTCGACCAGTTGGGCAGGCGCTCCACGAGCTCGTGGCGTGTCGAGCACACGACGAGGATCGGCGCGTCGTCCGTCGAGCCCACGAGGTGTTCGATGAGCTCGAGGAAGGTCGACTCGGCCCAGTGGATGTCCTCGAAGAGGACGAGGAGCGGGCGCGAGCGGGCGAGACTTTCGAACAGCTTGCGCGCGCCCCAGGTCAGCTCCAGTGCGGGGAACGAGGCCGGTGAGAGCCCGATTACCGCCGCGACGCGCTCTTCGACCTCGGCGTCTCCTGCGAGTGCCGCAAGCTTCTCTCGCGCGGACTCGGTGGTGTCTCGCTCCGCGATTCCGGATGCCTGGCGAACGGCCTCGCCGAGCGGCCAGTAGGTGATCCCTTCGCCGTACGGGAGGCAGCGCCCGCGAAGGAAGGACGCCTCGCCTTCGACCGAGCGGACGAACTCGTCGATCAGCCGCGACTTTCCCACGCCGGCCTCGCCGACCACCGTCACCAGGCGACAGCGGCGTTCATGGACAGCCTCCTCGAGGGCGCGCGTGAGCTGCTCCAGCTCGCTGTCGCGACCGATCATCGGTGCGTCGAGGCGCCTCTGGCGCTCGGTGTCCTCCCGGACTCCGACGAGGCGATACGCGGGAACGGGCTCCGACTTCCCCTTCAGCTCGAGCGGCTCGACCTCCTCCACGTCGACGAAGTCGCGCACGAGCCGGTAGGTGAGGTCGCCGAGCAGGACCTCCTGCGCACCCGCTGCTTGTTCGAGGCGCGCGGCGACGTTGACTGCATCACCGGTGACGAGGCGTTGTCCGGCCGTCGGATCGCCGGCGACGACCTCGCCCGTGTTCACCCCGGTGCGAACGGTCAGCCGGATGCCCCAGTGGCGCTCGAGCTCGTCGTTCAACGCTGCCTGGGCGCGCTGCATCCCGGCTGCCGCGCGCACCGCCCGCAGAGCATCGTCCTCGTGGAGCTTGGGCAGTCCGAAGACCGCCATGATCGCGTCGCCGATGAACTTCTCCACGACGCCGCCATGCCGCTCGAGCTCGGCGCTCATCGCGTCGAAGTAGCGCGTCATCACCTCCCGCAGCGACTCGGAGTCCAGCTGCTCGCCCATGGCCGTCGAGCCCTTGAGGTCGGAGAAGACGATGGTGACGATCTTCCGGAACTCCTGGGGCGGAGGTGCCTCTGCGAGCGGCGAGCCGCAGGCGAGGCAGAACTTCGCGACGTCCGGGTTATCGGTGGCGCACTTCGGGCAGACCGGCACCTGACGAGTTTGCCTCAAAGCGTGCCTCTTTCGCGCGGACCGGAATCCGCTATGGGCTTGCGGCCCATGCTGGGGAAACCTCCCGGTTTCCCCTGACCCCTTCCACTGGTCCGCTTCGCGGACAGGCCGCTTCGCGGCCTCATCGAATGTTTACACACCCTCAACCAAATCCCCCCAGAAAGGGGACGCCCGATACGTCGTATTGGACGAATACGCGAGTGAACCCGATCCCCAAGGCGAAGGGCGGCGGAATGTCTGCGGCAGAACTCGAGACGATGTTCTCGTCCGAGGTCGATCGAATCGAGCAGTGGCGGCACGGGGAGCTCGAACGGGCCGGGTACGACCCTGAGAGCGCGCTCGTGCTCGCCGCGAGTCACGATGTCGACCTGCACGACGCCGTCAACCTGCTCAACCGGGGTTGCACGGTGGATCTCGCGCTTCAGATCCTTCTTTGATCATGGGGGGAAACGATGTTTCTAATCGCGGGGGGAAACGATGTTTCCCCCCGCGAGCCCCCCTTCCTCTTGCCGTGCCATGAAGAGACCTGACTTGGCCTACGGGCGAGTGAATCGCCCTTCGGCCCTGGAGTCGTCGTGCGTGCATGGGCGTTTCGGCGACGTAGTTCGCGGTTCTTTCACGACGTGACCGCTCGTGTGGGCACAATGCCCGCCGATGCTTCCGCTTCTTTCGATTCCGTCGCCTGACTCGAGCACGATCGAGCTCGGGCCTCTATCGATCCACTTCTACGGTCTGACGCTGCTTGCTGCGATCGCTGCTGCTGTCGCGATCGCCGGGTTCCGCTGGACGCGCCGTGGGGGCGACTGGGACCTGATCTTCCGGATCGCGGTGTGGGGGGTGGCGTCGGGGATCGTCGGAGCGCGCCTCTACCACGTGCTCACGAGCTGGAACGAGCTTCCTGACGAGTGGTGGGGCCCGTTCGCCATCTGGAAGGGCGGCCTCGGGGTCTGGGGAGGGATCGGCCTGGGCGTCATCGTGGGCGCGATCGTTGCGAAGCGCTCGGGCGCGGACCTCGGCAAGCTCGCGGATTGTGTCGCACCTGCGTTGCTCGTCGCGCAGGGGATTGGCCGCTTCGGCAACTGGTGGAACCAGGAGCTCTTCGGCGGTCCGACCGACCTGCCGTGGGGTCTCGAGATCTCTCCCGAGAACCGCCCGATCGAGAACGTCGAGAGCGACACGTTCCATCCGACCTTCCTCTATGAGGTGCTCTGGTGCTTTGCGGCTGCCGGCGTGCTCCTGTTCATCGAACGGCGCTTTCGCATCCGCCCCGGCGGGCTTTTCGCCCTGTACGTGCTGATCTACAGCATCGGCCGCTTCTGGATCGAGATGTTGCGCGTCGATCCGTCGCACGAGTGGGGCGGCGTTCGCCTGAACGCCTACGTCGCCGGTCTGGCCATCGTTCTCTCCGCCGGGTTCTTCATCTGGTGGCAGAAAACATGGCAGCGTGGCACCGGGCCGCCTTCCAAGCCGGAGGCGATGGCCATCCCCAAGAGCCGCTGAGCACACGCCTTAGTCGCCCGGGGGCGGATGGAACCACATCGGCGCACGCGGTGTAAGAGCCGCAAGCGATCGATAGGAGAGACCATGCGCTACCTCATCGCAGCGTCAGCGTGCATCGCCGCCCTCTGGTTGGCCACATCGGCCGGCGCCGGGGGCTGGGCAACTGTCGGCTTCGAGCCGCTTCCCGACGGCTCGTCGGCGGGTGCGACGTGGAGTCCCACGATTTTCGTCAAGCAACACGGCGTCACGCCTCTCGGTGGCCTTCACCCGGTCGTCACGATCGAGGACGCGGGCTCGGGCGAGTCTCGGAGCTTCACCGCTCGTTCCGGCTCCGAGACGGGTGTGTATCAGGCGGACGTCGTCTTCCCGTCGGCGGGCGACTGGCGCGTCGCGATCCACAGTGGCTTCGGGAACTCTCGTGTCACCTACGGGCCCGTAACCATCGGGCGCGCTGCAGCGGATACGGGAACCCGCCCGACCCCGGTCATCGGCGTCGCGGCCTTGCTCGGCGCGCTCGCCGTGGGTACCGCGGCCCTGCTCGGGCTGCGGCGACGATCGAGATTGACGCCGGCAAGCCGCTGATTGGTCGGAACCTCCACGGCCCGTCCGGTGTAGAACAGGGCGGTGGAGGGCTCGCAGCCGGATGACGCTCCGCTCGCTGAACGCGCCATGCGCGGAGACGAGCGTGCCTTCGAGGAGCTCGTGCGCATGCACCAGGACATCGCGTTTCGGACTGCGTATCTGCTGACGGGCTCGGCCGCGGACGCCGAAGACGCCGTCCAGGCCGGATTCGTCAAGGCGTGGACAGCGCTGTCTCGTTATCGCCGCGGCGCGCCGTTCAAGCCGTGGCTCCTTCGCATCGTCGCC
>JAERMP010000036.1 GCA_016844515.1 Thermoleophilia bacterium
CGTACGCGACCATCACCAGTCGAAGGTCACCGAAGGCCAGGGCGAGGTCGCGAAGAAGCTCACCGTGATTGCATCGCTCGTGCTCGTGCCCTCGCTGATCGTCGGGTATTACGGGCAGAACTTCGAGTCCGCGTTCGACGAGGCGTATTGGTCCATCGCGGTCTCGACCGGGCTCATCGCCGTCTCGACGCTCGTTCAACTTGCGCTGTTCCGCTGGCGCCGCTGGATCTAGTGGTCTCTCCGGGAAGTCCGGTGCCCATTCGCCGGCGAGAACCGAGCAGGCCTAGGACGCAGGGAGGCCGCATACAAGGGGTGGCGTACTTCCCGGAGCGACCACTAGCTGCGTCCCAGCCTGGACGCCGGACAGAGGGCTTCGAGCACGCAGTCCTCGCAGTGCGGGCGTCGTGCGTCGCAAACCCTGCGCCCGTGCCAGATCAGAAGATGCGGAAAGCGTGCCCAGTCGGCTCGGGGTACGACCCGCTGGAGGTCGCGTTCGATCTTCACCGGATCGTCGTTGCGAGTCAGCCCGAGACGCTGCGAGAGCCGGCGCACGTGCGTGTCGACCACGATGCCCTGCGCATGGCCCAGCTCGGCGGCCACGACGTTTGCGGTCTTGCGCGCAACGCCTGGAAGCGTGACGAGATCCTCGAGTCGTCGCGGAACCTGACCGTCGAACTCCTCTATCAACACGCGCATGGTGCCTCGGATCGCCTTCGCCTTCTGCCGGAAGAAGCCCGTCGCGTAGATGTCGCGCTCGAGCTCCTCGACGGGCACGGCCAAGTAGTCCTCGGGCGAGCGGTATTTCCGGAAGAGCGCAGGCGTTACGCGGTTCACGTTCACGTCGGTCGTCTGTGCCGACAGCATCACCGAGACGAGCAGCTCGAGATCCGAGCGGAAGCGAAGCGCGATCTCTGCGTCGGCGTGCTCGGCGGCGAGCCTCTCGACAATCGGGCCGATTCGCTCGCGCCTCCTCCCCAGGCCGCGTCGCCGCGCCTCTGCGACGTAGCTACGCGCCACGGTCGGCCCCGGTAAGCGTGGAACGTCTCACCAGCTTCGATGGTGAGCTGGGGACACGCCATCTCGCCATGCAGATGATCCCCGCGTCGATGCCACAGCGTGCCATGCGAGATCGACGCTAGTCGATCCGCATCAGCACGAGGAGATTGGGGTGTTGTCGGTCAGACTTTCGAGTGCCACCTGCCTTGGTACACGCTGTTCGACCAGCTCTGGGTGCGTCAGCAGCGCCTATGTGACGAGCGACCTCGTCTGCTCGGCGTGCCAATCGAGCCCAATCGCCTCGAATCGCTCGATCGCCTGCTCGATCAGGGCCTCGTCTCCTCGAACCAGGCCGAGCGCGCGCAGCGCGAATGGCTCGAGGTAGGTGCCCGGCTGGAGCGACGTCTCGGACTCGGCCTCCAGGCGCTCGCGGTCTCCGATGGCGGCAAGCCCGTCCAGCCGAGCCGCAATCAAGCCCGCGCCCATCGTGTAGGTCTTCGTGGGACGCACCTCGAGCAGTCGACTTGCCTCTTGGAGGTCGCCGCGGATAAGCGCAAGCCGGAGGTGCGGTGGGTCGAGAGCGTAGCCGTATCCCTTCATACCCAGTCTGTCTGCTGCTCGCTCGAGCTCCCGGGCGCGCACCTCGTCGCCTAGATACGCCCAGGCGACGGCACAGAGAAGGAGGCTGCGGGCGTTGCGGACGCACGGCGTCTCGAAATTCGCGGCCACGCGCTCCTCGACCAGGCTCGTGAGTTCCCGAATCGCCGCCCACCTTCCCGCGAGTTCCTCAACGTCAACGGTCTGCGCGACCGCGTGCATACGGTGATGGGGCGAGAGCCGCTGCGCGATCTCTTCGCTCTGGCTAACGAGCTCGCGACCCTCGGACAGCCGACCAACGGCCGTTACGGCAGGAATTGCGAGTTCGAGCATCTCGCCGCCGCGGTCGGGATCGCTGATCAGTGGAAGCAGCTCCAGGCGCCTCCGGGTCCACGTGTATGAATCCTCGAATCGCCCCTGCTCGAAGGCGGCCGCAGCCAGCGTGCCCCAGGCGAAGGAGCGCAGCTCCAAATCATCCAGCTCCTCGGCGAGCAAACTTGCCTCGCGAGCGGATTCCTCGCCGCGCTCGGGGTTCCAATACGCCCTCGCCAGCAGTGCACGTGCCCGTGCCTTGCTCTTCGGCTCGGCGAGCTCGAGTGCCCGCCCGATCCACTCGTCGAGAACCTGGCTCTCTGGACGGTGAATCCACATGGCGCCCCGGCTCGACGTCTCGAAGGCCAGCAGGCTGTACGTCTCAGCACGGCTGGCTCGATCGGCGTCGGCGTCGAGGGAACGCTCCATCGCCGCCCAGAACGCTTCGCCATCGAACCTGAGCGCGCTCGCCCTGCCTGCCTCACGCCAGAGACCAGCCCGGGCCTGGCCGTCCGGGGCAAGCTCGACAGCGCGGCCCAGGAGCCTGAGACCCTCCTCGATCTCGTACCGGCCCACCGCGAGCTCGGCCGCTCGGCGCAGCCAGGCGACGGCCTTTGGCCAGAGCCGTCGAGGAGTCTCGTCATCGTCCGGCCACGCCAGATCCGCGTAGTCGGAGCGCAGGGCCTCGCTGTAGTGGTGGGCGAGCGTGGCGGCGTGCTCGTCTCGTCCTTCACCGATTCCCTCGAGCCACTCGGCGAAGCCCAGATGAAGACGCGCACGCCTCCCTTTCGGGATGCTGTCGTACGCGACCTCGCGCGTCAGCGCGTGCCTGACGGCATACTCGGCCTCGCCCGCTAGCGACGAGGACTGCCGCCGCAAGACGAAGACTCGCTCCTCGAGGAGGCCGAAGTTCGGCTTATCGCCCTCGACGAGAGCGCACGCGGCCCCTACCCAGAAGACGCGCCCGATCACCGCGGCAGCCTGGAGCGCCGTCTTCTCGCGCGCCGGGAGCAGGTCGATGCGCGCGGCGATTAGGGCATGGACCGAATCGGGGAGGACGAAGTCCGCCGGAAACTCTTCAAGCTCCCAGCCGGCCTTCCGGCGAACGAGGACACCGCGATCGATCAACGTCGCGAGGATCTCTTCGACGAAGAAGGGATTGCCCTCGGCACGCTCCGCGATCGCGTGGAGCTCGGCCGGCGGTTCCGAGCCGAGCAGCGCCGTCAGCAGCTCCTCTGGCTCGTCCCCTGCCAGCGGTTCGAGCCGCACCGTCTCTCCGCCCACGAGCGGAGCACCCTCTGGCCTCGCCGTTGCGAGCAGGAGCAGCGGGCCGCGTACCTCGACCACGGTCTCGAGAAGTTCGACAAGCCTTTCGTCCGCCCAATGGATGTCCTCGACAAGAAGGACAGTCGGCCGATCGGCGACGAACTCTTCAAGAAGTGCCGTCCACGCTTCACGGAAGCGCTCACGCACTGCGAGCGGATGGGCATCGCCGGCGACGTCAAGTCCGAGGGTGAGCGCCAAGATCTCCCGGCTCCCCAGCAAGCTCCGCACGCGCTCGGGCGGATCGCTGTCGAGGATCCCGAAGTGCTCCTTGAGGATCTCTCCGAGCGGAGCGTACGCGCTCGCGCTGCCATAGGCCAGGCAGCGACCGACGCGCCGGAGGGGCTCCGGACTCTCCAGCACGAGCGCTTCCCAGAGCTCGCGTATGAGCCGCGTCTTGCCGACGCCGGCCTCGCCGACGATGGTCAGGAGCTGCGGGGCGCCGAGCTCGACCGTCCGCTGGTACGCGCTTTGCAGGATGGCGAGCTCCTGCTCACGCCCGACGAACGCCCGAGCGAAGGCGCCGACCCCGCGCGGTCGCATGAGGGAGAGCGCGCGTAAGAGTGGGCGGCAACGGACACCGGCGAGCTTGCCCTTCGCCTTGACCACCCTCGGCTCACCGAACTCGAAGGCGCCGGCGGCAGCGGCCGCGGTTCGCTCGCCCGCCAGGATCTCGCCGCCCGCGGCGGCCTGTTCAAGCCGAGCGGCGACGTTGACGGCATCGCCGCTGACGAACGAGCTCCCCTCGTGCGGCCGGCCGAGGACGACTTCCCCCGTGTTGACGCCGATGCGGAGACCCAGCCGCTCGCCGAACAGCTCTTCGATCCGCCGCTGCATCGACAATGCGGCGTGGAGAGCCCGTTCGGCGTGGTCCTCGTAGGCAGTCGGCACTCCGAACACGGCCATGACCGCGTCGCCCGCGAACTTCTCGAGCGTGCCGCCGACGCTCCGGATCTCCACGGCCATTCCTTCGTAGAAGCGGTCGAGGAAAAGGCGAGTGTGCTCGGCATCCCGATCCGAGGCGAGCGCCGTCGAGCCGACGAGATCGGCGAACAGCATGGTCGCCAGCTTGCGCTCCTGTGCAGCGGGTGTGGACACCGCGGCTGCACAGGCGGGGCAGAAGCGGGCGCCCTCCGGGAGCCCGGCGCCACAGGCCGTGCAGATCGCCATGCGACATTCTTAGCGCCGCCAGGGCGCGCTGGGTCATCGCGGTTCCGCGGGCGCGCCCGCGGGAGTGGTTAGCTCTCCGACCGTGACCCTCTTACACCGTGCGTGAGCCTGCACATCCGTTCCAAGAACGTGTGCGAGCTGCGGACACCTCGCACTGTCGTCAGAGCTCCCGTTCAGACCCCTGATGGTGAGCGCGAAGGCGTGGCCCCGCACACAGGAGATCGAGAGCGGGGCAATCGGCGCATGCGAACTCGCTCGGGGTTGGCTTGAACTCGCCGCCGCGAATTCGCGCGATCGCCGCAGAGAGCTCTGCCTCTAGCTCAGGGGCGTCCTCGGCCGAGAACGTCGCGGCGACCACGTCGGCCGGTCGTTCGAGGAAGTGGTAGACGACCTCGGCCTCGGTCGCGCCGTCGCGAAGACACGCGAGCGCATACACGAGCCGCTGCAGGCGATACTCGGCGTCGACCACGGACGCCGGATCCGCGCCTTCGAGCGCGTTCGACTTGTAGTCGACGACAAGAGCTCTCTCGCCGTCGCGCCAGAGCACGTCCAGACGCCCGTGGAGGAGGACACCGTCGTGCTCGAAGGCAAATGGGCGTTCCGGACGAGCGCCTGGCAGTAGGGAGATGCGGTTGGCGAGATCCGATGCGCAGTAGGCGTCGACCATGCCTGAGATGCGGTCGAGCTCCGCGTCGGTCACGTCCGGATACCAGACTCGGACGGTTGCGTCGAGATCGTGACGCAACGGGGGAACGGGGTGCTCGAGCGGTACGAGCTCGAGCAGGCGATGGACGGCGTCTCCGAGCTCCGTCGCGGCGAGGCGCCGCTCGCCCACGCCATGATCGTCGCCCTCGGCATGGTCACGGGTACGCGGTGCGAGGCCGAGCACCCGCTCGGCGAAGTAGCGATACGAACAGCGCTCGAACAGAGCAAGCGCGCTATAGGAGAGCCTGCGCACATCGTGGAGCGGCGGCCGCGGGATCTCCGTCAGCTCGGGCAGCTCGATCCCCGTTCGAGCTGTGCCGGTCGGAATCTCGTCGAAAAGTGGTAGCTGGCCGATCGGAGCCTCCTCCGCGGCCTCCGGCTCGGGGGGAGCCGTGTACCGATCGACGGTCAGGAGGAAACGCGCCTCACCCCGCTCGAGCTCGCTGGGCTCGTCTCCGGCGGTCCCAACGGCATCGTGAGCGGCAAGCCGCTCCAACACCCAGCCGATCGGCGTCTCGCGATCGGCGGCCCGCTCCGGATCAATCGCCCCGGAGACGATCAGCCGATCGATCGCCCTCGTCATCGCGACGTAGTAGAGGCGAAGCCGCTCGGCGCGATCCCTCTCCTTCTCTGCGTCTCGGACGTCGTCGTAGTCGAACACGGGCTTCCGCTCGCCGCGCGTGGGGTGAACCATCCGAAAGCCGAAGCGGCCGTCGGAGAGCGCGACGATCTCGTCGGCACCGCGTGGCCCTCCAATGTCCCTGCCGGCGTCGGCGACGATCACGACCTTGAACTCGAGCCCCTTCGCGCCGTGAATCGTGAGCAGCCGAACCGCGCCCGCGCCCTCTTCCTCGGCGACGGCCTCGAGCTCCTTGGCTCCAAGAGCTTCCTGCTCGCGAACGAAGCGGACGAACCCGGCGACATCGGCGCCCCGGATCGCCTCGTAGTCGCGTGCAAGGCGACCGAGCTTCAGCAGATTCGCGAACCGGCGCGAGCCGTCCCAGCGCGCGAGGACGGCAAGGTCGTAGTCGTGATCGCTGAGAACCCGGTCGCAGAGCGCCTCGAGACCGATGCGCGTCGATGCCCGCACCAACCGCTCGTAGCGCTGAAGGAACGCCCGGAGAAGCCGCTCGTCCTCGGCCGCCAGGTTCTCGGGCATACCTCGCTCGAGTGCGGTGAAGAGAGGTCGGCGAGTTGCGTTCCGGCGAAGCAGCACGAGCGTGTCGTTGGAGACGCCCACGAACGGCGATGCGAGCACCGTTGTCAGCGCAACGTCGTCGTAGCGGTTGTGAATCAGACGGAGGTAGGCGAGGAGATCGGCAACCTGTTGCTGCCCGAAGTAGCCGCGCCCTGTGGCGCGATAGGTCGGCAGACCCTCCAAGCGGAGGGCCTCCTCGTAGCGCTCGGCATCCGTGCCAGCGGCGAAGAGGACGACGATCTCGCCCGCAGTCGCCGCACCTGTGTCGACGAGCTCGCGCACGCGCGCCGCGATTGCTCGCGCCTCGCCCGTTCGCCAGTGCTCGCCGGTGTCCCGATAGCTCGCCTTGTCGGTGACGAGGAGCTCGACCGGGTTGCCGAACACCGGATCGGCGAACTCCGCTGACGCCGCGAGCGGCTGGTACTCCTCTCCGAACGCGTCTCCGAAGAGGAAGTTCACCGCCGCCAGCACCTGTGGGCGCGAGCGATAGTTGCTTCGAAGAGCGAGCAGGTTCGGCGCCGCCGCACGTCGTTCGCGGAAGACGTCGACATCCGCATGGCGGAACCCGTAGATCGACTGGAACTCGTCACCTACGGTGAAGACGTCGGCCAGCTCGGGGTGAGCGACGAGATCGATGAGCTCGCACTGAAGGCGGTTCGTGTCCTGGAACTCGTCGACCATCACGAGCCGGAAGCGAAGCTGCATCGAATCGCGGATCTCAGCGTGATCCCGAAGGAGATCCCGCGCTGCAAGCTGGAGATCCTCGAAGTCGACCGTCGACTCGCGGCGCTTCGCTGCTGCGTACTCCTCCGCGAAGCGCTCCAAGAGCTCCTGCAGGAGGTCGCGGTCGTGCGCCGCGAGCTCCTCGAGGCCCGCGCGCTCCGCAGCCTTGCGCGCCTGCTCGAACGAGGCTGCGCGGGTGCCCTTGCACTGGAACGCCGACAGATCGACGAGCCGCTCGGGGAGCGACCCCTCTGTCACGACCCGAAGCACCTCGCTCGAGCTCCGCCGCTGGGTCGGCGTCGCCGACTCGTCGGCGGCGAGCAACGCTGCCTCTGAGCGGAGCGTTTCGATCGCATCGTCGAGAGCCGGGCGCTCTCCGAGCTCGAGCACGAGCTCACGCCCAGCCGATCTCAGCGTCTCGTAGACGCCCGTCAGCATTCGCCGCAGTCCTTGTACGCGGTACGTGGCCAGCAGCCGGAGGCGCTCGGGCTCCCCAGTCGAGCAGAACTTCTCGAGAGCCCGTTCGAATGCCTCGCCGCGAAGGACGGCAGCGCCGGCATCCTCCAGCTCGCGGAACCGCGGATCGAGGCCGACGGCGAACGGATACGTCCTCAGCAGCCGGTTGCAGAAGCCATGGATCGTCGAGATCCAGGCACCGTCGAGCTCGCGAGCGAGATCGGGTCGACCGCGGGCACGCAGCGCGGCGCGGATCCGGCTGCGGAGCTCACCGGCGGCTTTCCTCGTGTACGTGATGACGAGGATCGACTCGACGTCGATCCCCCGATCGCAGACCGCGCGGACGTACCGCTCGACGAGCACAGACGTCTTTCCCGTTCCCGCACCGGCCGAGACGAAGACCGAGCCCGCCGCCTCGACAGCCTCGAGTTGCTCTTCGTTCAACGGCGTTGTGACCTCAACCACGCTCATGAGTCCCCCACCAGAACGCGTCGCCAGCCTTCCGCGGGCGAAGCCGGGCTTTGCCCGGCGGGAGCCCACGAGCGGTTGGCCGGCGCACCGCGGCGAAGGAGGGGGCTCATGGGGGAACCCTGGGTTCCCCCATGACGGGTCATGCGCGCTCCACGCGGCACATGGGCCAGAGGTCGCACCAACTCGGGCATCCGTCGCCCTTCGGGTCGTGCTGAACGTCCCCGGCGCGGATGCGTTGCGCGTTCGTTGCCGCACGCTCGCGGGCCGTCTCGATCTGGGCCCAAAAGGTGTCCTCGTCGAGGTAGTCGTCCTTTGCAAACCCCGGGAGGTCCTCGCGAGCGCTCTCGCGCAGCATTCCGCGCGTGAGGCGCCGTCCGGCAAGCGCCCGGTACACGCCTCCGAGCGGCTCGACGCCGACGAGATCGCGGAGCGCGAGAACGTAGAGCGGGATCTGCAGCCGGAGCTCCCGGTCGATGTCGCGGGCGGAGTGGGCACCCTTGCCTGACTTGTAGTCCTGCACGATCCCCCGAGCGGAGTAGGGATCGATGTCGATGCGGTCGATCTTCCCGGAGAGCCACGTGTCGTCGCCGAGCTGCAGGCCGCGCTGGAGCTCAGGCGCCGCGCGATCGGAGCCGAACGCGACCTCGAGTCTTCGAGGCACGAACTCCACACCGGATACCGCCTCGTCGCGCATGAACCCCTCGAGATCCGCGAGCAACGTATGACGGAGCTCTGCCTCCTGTAGCTCGGTGAGGTCGAGCCGGACACCCGAAGCGAGCGCGTCGTCCAGGCAGCGACGCATCAGCCCGAGAGCGGCGTCGAGGTTCTCCGGAGTTACGCGCTCGGCGTCGAGCTCACGTGGCAGGGCGGCGTAGAAGCGGTTCAGCGTCGTGTGCACCACCTGCCCGCGAAGGAGCGGGTCCGGCTCTGCATCGATCCGCTTCGGATCGAGTACGCGCTCGACGAGCCAGGCTGACGAGCAATCGGCGAACCGCTCGAGCTCCGTCGCCGAGAACATCTTCCGGGCAGAGAACGTGTCCAGGACGGCTGGGCTCCGAAGCGACGTCGAACGGTCGAAAGCCTGCTGCGCACGCTCGAGGCGGCGAGACCAGCCGTTGGCCTCCGCAAGTGAGGTCGCCCCTTCCGGATCCTCGACCGCCAGGCGCGCGACCGCGCGCAGTCGCTCGCGTTCGCTCGGCGCCGACTCGATCGACCAGATGAACGCGGACAGTGGACGCCGGCGGGTCGCGCGCGACACCTCACCTTCGTCGAAGAGCGACCTGACGTCGTCCCAGAACGGGCTGGGCTCGCGGGGCACTCCTTCGTCGGTCGCGGCCTCGCGGACGAGAACGAGGCGCTTCAGCGCCCGCGTGCAAGCGGTGTAGAAGAGGTAGCGATCGCGCGCGACAGCATCGGTTCGCTCGAGCCTCCCGCCCAACGCCCGCCGGGCATCGTCGTCCAGCAGCGGGGACGGCCGGGCACGTCGCGGAAATGCACCCTCTTCGAGCCCCAGAAGGAACACGACGTCGAACGTCCGCGTACGCGCACTTTCGTAGTCGAGAACCGACACTCGTCCTTTCTCGCCGCTCGCCCGTGGTCGAACCGTCACGCGCTCGAGCGCAGTCACGACGTCCTCGCATGAGAGCGGCTGCCCATCCCCTTCCATCAACGTGGAGAGGTCGTCGAGAACCCGCTCCGCCGCCCGCTGTGCCCTCGCGTCGACGCGAGCGTCGTCCGAAACGGGAGGCGAAGTTACGCCCCAGGCGTTGCGTACCATCGTGCCGAGAAGCGCCCTCGCCCCAGCGACTGGATGATCGGCTTCGCGTAGCTCGGCGAGCGCGGGCACCGGGGCGCCCCGAAGTCGTTCGGCCTCCTCCTCGACCCGGGTCGGCTCGCTGATGGCACGGCCGCGGAGACGCCCCTCGACGAAGTCGACGGAACGTCGCTCGAGCCCCGAGTACGGCGAGCGGAGGAAGGCAAAGAGATCGCCGCGGCCGCCGCCGAGCCAGCCGAAGCGAAGCAACGAGAGGAGGGCGCCACCGAGAGCGGTCTCGCCGAGCCGGCACGAATGCTCGATCGCATACGGAACGCCGAGCGCCTCGAAGGCCGTCCCGAGTGGCGCTCGCCAGCGCTCCGGTGATTCGCAGATGACGGCGACGTCATCAGGCGCGGTCCCCGCTCTGAGGCTGGCGACAAGCTCGCTCGCGAGCAGCTCGGCCGTTCCTCGAGCTCCGGCACCCTCGAGGAGGCGGAGAGAGCCGTCGAGAGCCGGCCCGGGACGCGGGTCATCCGTGAAGAGCTCCCGCTCGAGGTGGAGCAAGGGTGCCGGCGCAACCCGGTCGGACGCTCGAGGCAGCTCGAGAATCGTCCCGCCAGCGAGGCCGGTGAGATCCTCCACCGTCCGCTCGAGTGCCGCGAATGCTGCCCGCCCGGGCTCGTACGGGATCGAGACTGTGACGTCGGTGCGGCCGGCTAGCGCTTCGAGCAGCGCCCACTCGGCCGCGGTCAGGTCCTCGAAGCCGTACGCGAAGACGGGCTCGCCGTGCCAGGAGTCCAGGTCTCGCTGAAGGCGCCCCACCGCAGTGCGCCGGAGCCCGTGGCGGTCTTGGAGGCCGAGTCGATCGAGCTCTGAGTGATACGCCCGCACGAGTTCCGCCAGATCGCCGTCAAGTTGATCCGGATCAACGAGCGCAGACTCGATCTCGGACAGCGCGGCAAGCAGCGCGTCGGCGAAGCCGCGTGTGGACGCAGACGGGCCGAGACCGTCGAGGTCACTCGCGGTGATCGCCCGCCGCACTGCAAGAGCGCGCTGGGCCTCGGAGGCAACCCCTCGCGGATCGATGTCCGCGGCGACGTGTTCGAACAGGTCGTCGAACGTGCCGATCCGACCCGCGAGAAGGGCGGGCCGCCGCCGAAGCAGGTCGCGCTCGACGCGCTCGATATCGAAGCGATTCGGGACGACGAGCCACGGATCTCGCTCGAGCACGTCGAGGTACCGCTCGAGGAGCAGCGCAACCTTGCCGGCGTGTGCCGGGCCAACGACGAGCGCGAGGCCCATGGGTCCATCGTAGTCCCGGCTCTCAGCCCACTTTCGTACGCGTCGACCCGCTATGTGCAAAGAGCGAAGAACTTGGACCCGCGGGGTCAGACCCGTGGGCGTGGGGTCAGACCCGGGGTCAGACCCGGGGTCAGACCCCGGGTCTGACCCCTGACATGGCGCAACCGGACATGTCTCGGGTTAGACCCCACGGGTTTGACCGAGAACTACGCGACCGCTTTGGGACGCCGGCCTCGGCGGGCCACTGCCTGGCCAGGCATCCCGGCTGCGCAGTCGTCACAGAGATCAGCCTGCTTCGAGCCACGGCGAGCGTCCGTGTAGTTGAGGCGCATCACAGCACCGCGGCTTTCGGGCACCTCTCTGCTGCACTTGTCACATACGAGAATCGTCTTTCTTGCCATGTTTATCCTCCTCTTCGTCCTCGCTTTTGTGAGAACACTAGAAAATTGGAAGCGCAAATGCAAGAGCGAAATTCAGCGCGCTTATTCGATCGCATACGATTCCCCGCGTGCAGACGATCGTCGTCCTCGAGGGTGATCAGACTGGGCAGGAGCTCCTGGAGGAGTCGCTGCGTGTCCTCTCCGCCGAGGTCATCGGCGTCGAACTCACGTTTCCACGCTTCGACCTCTCGCTGGAAAGCAGGCGCGCGACCGAAAATCGCGTCGTCTACGACGCTGCGGCGGCGATCCGCGAGCACGGATTCGGGCTGAAGGCGGCGACGATCACGCCCGAGATCGCCGGCGACGTCGGCTCGCCGAACCGGATTCTTCGGGAGGAGATCGGCGGGAAAGTGATCGTGAGAACTGGGCGGCGAATCCCGGGCGTCGTCCCGCTCGGAGGCGTGCATGCGCCCATTTCCGTCGTTCGGATGGCAGTCGGCGACGCGTACGGCGCGAAGGAGTGGCGTGAGGGCGAAGGCGATGACGAGGTCGCTCTGCGCACCGAGCGCATCGAGCGCCGAATCTGTCACGCGGTCGCCGAGTTCTCCTTCCGGGAGGCCGAGCGACTCGGCGCCAAGGTCTTCGGCGGACCCAAGTACACGGTGAGCCCGATCTATGAAGGGATGCTCAAGGAGGAGATGGACGAAGCGGCTGCCCGTCACCCCGACGTGCCTTACGAACCGCAGCTCATCGATGCGACCTTCGCGCTTCTGATCTCCTCGAGCGGCGCCCCGATGGTGATCCCGGCCCTCAATCGCGACGGAGACATCCTCTCCGACCTCGTGCTCCCGCTCTTCGGTTCGATCGCAGGGTCGGAGTCGCTGCTCGTCGCATTCGGCGACGACTACGTGCCGAATGCGCTCATGGCGGAGGCGGCCCACGGAACCGCACCTGCCCTCTACGGGAAGGACGTCGCCAACCCGATGGCCATGATCCTCGCCAGCGCTGCGCTCCTCTCGCACGCTGATCGGGGGACGTGCCAGACAGCCGGTCGGGCCATCCGCGAGGGATGCCTCGAAGCGGTCGCGGAAGGAGTGCGCACGGCCGATCTCGGGGGTCATCACGGAACGCAAGCGTTCACCGACGAGGTAATCAGGCGCACCATGACGAAGCTCGAGGTCTGGGCATCGCTGTGATGGTTCAGTCCACGATGGCCTGGTCCTCTCCGTAGAGTTCGCCACCGTCATGCGAGTCGCAGTTCCCAGGGAAACGGCTCCCGG
>JAERMP010000350.1 GCA_016844515.1 Thermoleophilia bacterium
TCGAGTCGAAGTCGTTGATATCGGGACCGCGTCTACTGGTTTCCATCTAGGGCCTCGAACCTCTCTCTCAGTTCCGTGATTTGAGCGATCACTCTTCGATCTCGACGTCCGCGAGATCGACCTCGACGGGAGCTGCCTCGCCCTCGACGCTTGGGAGCTCCTCGTCGGCTGCGAGCACCAGCTCGCCGCCCCCATCCGCGTGCTCTTCGCCCTCCTCGACCTCCTCGGCCGTCGGCTGGCGCACCGCAGCGGGCAGCGAGCCGGGCGACAGGTCGATACCGAGCTCCTCGGCAGCACGCAAGAGCTCGTCGTACTCCTCACGCACCTCGACCTCGCGGCCCTCGTCGGAAAGCACCTGGACGTCGAGCGCGAGGGACTGCATCTCCTTGAGCAGCACCTTGAAGGACTCCGGGATCGAGGGCTCGGCGATGTTCTCGCCCTTGACGATCGCCTCGTAGGCCTTCACGCGCCCGATCGTGTCGTCGGACTTGATCGTGAGCATCTCCTGCAGCGTGTAGGCCGCGCCGTACGCCTCGAGTGCCCAGACCTCCATCTCGCCGAACCGCTGTCCTCCGAACTGCGCCTTGCCGCCCAGAGGCTGCTGCGTGACGAGCGAGTACGGGCCAGTCGAGCGGGCGTGGATCTTGTCGTCGACGAGGTGGAGCAGCTTCAGGATGTACATGAAGCCAACGGTGACTTCCTGCGCAAACGGCTCGCCGCTCTTCCCGTCGTAGAGCGCGACCTTGCCCGAGCAACGGTTGCCGCGTACCGCCGAGTCGTCGACGTTCATGTTGAACGCGGTCGGGCCGGCGATCCGAGCGAGCTCGACGAGAGCATCGTCGACGTCTCCTTCGGTAGCTCCGTCGAACACAGCGGTGGCGACGCAGCGCGGATCGGGAGCGTTGATCGGTGCCCTCGGGTTCACAGGGTCGCCCTCGGGGAAGACGCCATGTGCAGCTGCCCACCCGAGGTGGGTCTCGAGGATCTGACCGATGTTCATCCGGCTCGGCACACCGAGCGGGTTGAGCACGACGTCCACGGCGCGGCCGTCCTCGAGGAACGGCATGTCCTCGTCGGGAACGATCTTCGAGATGACGCCCTTGTTTCCGTGCCGGCCGGCGAGCTTGTCGCCCTCGGCGATCTTGCGCTTCTTGGCAACGAAGACACGCACGAGCTCATTCACGCCCGGCGGAAGGTCGTCACCCGCGTCACGGGAGAACGTCTTCACGCCGATTACCTTGCCGCCCTCGCCGTGCGGAACCTTCAGGGACGTGTCGCGGACCTCGCGCGCCTTCTCCTTGAAGATCGCGCGGATCAGCTTCTCCTCGGCCGTCAGCTCGGTCTCGCCCTTGGGTGTCACCTTGCCGACGAGGAGCTCGCCCGAGGTGACCTCGGCTCCGATGCGGACGACTCCGCGTTCGTCGAGGTTCGCGAGCGACTCCTCCGAGCGATTCGGAATGTCGCGGGTGATCTCCTCGTCGCCGAGCTTGGTCGAGCGAGCGTCGATCTCGTACTCGTGGATGTGGATCGAGCTGAGCACGTCGTCCTTGACGAGCCGCTCCGAGATCACGATCGCGTCCTCGAAGTTGAAGCCCTCCCACGGCATGAACGCCTAGCTCACCGCGGTCAGTGGAGCTTCCGTCGGCGAGCACCTCGCCCTGCTTCACCTTGTCGCCGAGCGTGACGACCGGCTTCTGATGGATGAGCGTGCCTTGGTTCGAGCGCATGAATTTCGTCAGCGGGTATTCGTCGCGCGTTCCCTTGCCCTCGACCACGATCCGCTCCGCGTCCACGTCCACGACGGCTCCGTCGTTCCGAGCGAGAACGACATCGCCCGTGTCCACGGCAGCGCGAAACTCGAGGCCGGTGCCGACGATTGGCGCCTGCGGGATCATGAGCGGCACGGCCTGGCGCTGCATGTTCGCGCCCATGAGCGCGCGGTTTGCATCGTTGTGCTCGAGGAACGGGATGAGCGCCGTGGCGACCGAGACGATCTGCGCCGGTGAGACGTCCATGTACTCGACTTCCTTCGGCAAGACCATGACGGCCTCGCCCTCACGCGAGCGGCAGAGGACCTGATCGTTGAGGAACTTGCCGGTCTTCGGATCGACGGGCTCCGACGCCTGGGCGATCGTGAATTGACGCTCTTCGGCAGCGTCGAGATAGATGATCTCGTCCGTCACCTTGGCACCCTTGACGACTCGGTACGGGGTCTGGATGAAGCCGAACTGCGACACGGTTGCGAACGAAGCGAGAGAGCCTATGAGGCCGATGTTCGGGCCTTCCGGCGTCTCGATCGGGCACATCCGCCCGTAGTGCGTCGGATGCACGTCGCGCACCTCGATCGGCGCGCGCTCGCGCGTCAGTCCGCCCGCACCCAGCGCCGAAAGACGCCGGCGGTGCGTAAGCCCGGCCAGCGTGTTCGTCTGATCCATGAACTGCGAGAGCTGCGAGGAGCCGAAGAACTCCTTCAGCGCAGCGACCACGGGTCGGATGTTGATGATCGTCTGCGGTGTGATCGTGTCGACGTCCTCGGTGGTCATTCGCTCGCGGACGACCCGCTCCATGCGGTAGAGGCCGACCCGGAACGCTTCCTGGATCAGCTCACCCGTCGTGCGCAGCCGCCGGTTGCCGAAGTCCTCGTACTCGTCGAGCTCACCGCGGATTGGATCGCGCGACAGTTGGATTGCGTCAGCCGCGAAATCCTTCGAGTCCTCGGGCACGCCGAGCTTCGTGGGAAGATCGACGAGCCTCCGAACGAGCGCGAGGATGTCCTCGGTCGTCAGGACCCGTGTGTCCTCGGGCACCTGCACACCGAGGCGTTGGTTCAGCTTGTACCGGCCGACCTTCGTGAGGTCGTAGCGCTTGGGGTCGAAGAACAGTGACCGGAGGAGGTTCCGAGCATTGTCGAGCGTCGGAGGCTCGCCCGGGCGCTGCTTCTTGAACACCTCGATGAGCGCCTCTTCCTCGCGCGTCGTCGTGTCCTTGTCGAGCGTGCTCGCGATGTACGTCGAGCCGCCGAACAGCTCGAGGATCTTCTCGTTCGAGCTCGTGTCGAGCTGGAAGCCGGTGGTCGGGTCCTCGGCCGGAAGCGCGCGCAGGAGCGTGGTGATCGGAAGCTTGCGCTTGCGGTCGATGCGGGCGAAGACGAGACCCTTCTTGTCGATCTCGACCTCGAGCCACGACCCACGGGACGGCATCAGGTTCGCCATGAAGACCTGCTTCGTGGCGTCCTTCGGCTCCATCAGGTAGGCACCCGGACTGCGAACGAGCTGCGTGACGATCACGCGCTCGGTCCCGTTGATGATGAACGTGCCCCACGGGGTCATCATCGGGAAGTCGCCCATGAAGACCCGCTGCTCGCGG
>JAERMP010000037.1 GCA_016844515.1 Thermoleophilia bacterium
GCCATACCGGAGATCTCCGCCGGAGAGCTGCACATCCCGAGCGGGCCAGGTTGGGGGATCGAGCTCAACGAAGACGTGCTTCGGGCACATCCCTGGCCTAGATGATTGATTCCTAATCCCCGCACACGTGGATGGGGGCCTGCACGCGGCGCATCGCGGCCGCCCCGATCGGCATCAAGGCCTCCAGCCTTGCCACCGATCGCGTCGACCACGCTGCTTGGTGCAGTCCCTCCCCACGCACACGCGGATTAGGAATCAATCATCTAGCGCCTGAGCCGCGCTTACGGGGATACGGAGACCCGAACGGTGAGCTCGCTCTCCGCCTCGACCTTGATGGTCTCCGACACGGACACCGGCGCCGTTCGGCGGGCGATGACGATCAATGCCGCGCCTGCGACGACGTACGCGGCAAGTCCGGTCCAATAAGAAGCCGAGATGCCGTAGAACACGGCGATGCTCACCGCCAGGACGGACGCGCAGACCGAGGTCGCACCGTTGACTCCCCAGAGGAATGCTGTCGGCGCGCCCGGGCGGGTGGAGGCCGCTCGCATCCCGATCGCGAACGGCATGCCCAGAACGAGCCCGAGGGGAGCGAGAATCGCCACCGACGTCGCGATACGAGCCGGAGTCGTCGCTCGAGCCATGCTCTCGACGATCGCGGGCGTGAGCAGTCCGATGGCGCTAACCGTGACCACCACTGCGGCGAGCGCAGCGAGCGCCAGCCGCGGGCGGCCCGGGTCTGCCAGGCGTGAGCTGGCCATGCTGCCGATTCCGCTGAAGACGAGCAACGAGAACAACACGACCGTTAGCGCGTACGTCGGATGGCCGAGGAAGACGGTCAGGCGCTGGAGCTGCGAGATCTCGACGAGCAGGAAGCCGAGGCCGATCCCGGCGAAGTAGGCGTAGAAGGGCCCCATCCCCCGGTGGGCTTCGCGGTCGGTCGTGAGGAGCAATGGGATCAGGATGAAGCCGAGGGCGAGGCCGAGGACGGTCGCCGCTAGGAGCCCCAGCACGAGAACGGGACGCGTCGAGTCGTCACTCGCGAGCCCCTCGCCGCCCAGCAGAGTCCCGAGGCTCGCCATCTGGAAAAAGAACGGTCTGTTGTCCGTCGGAGGCGACACGTCTTCCTTGAACGTGGCGACCGCCGCCGCCGGACCTTCGGGCGCGACGAGCGCTGCGAACTGCTCGGTGGCCGCTTCGTTCACCGTGAGCACTGGCGTGAAGCCGAGCGACTTCGTCACGCGGTCGAGCGTCGCGCGGTCGGTGGCCGAGAACGGCTCCTCGCTCGCGAGCAGCGTGACGGCGCTCGCTTCCGCGTCGTTCGGGGAGGCTTTATAGAGGAGGATGTGGTCTCGCGGGCGGTCGACACCGCGCTCCGCGAGCACCTGCGCGGCGAGCGCGGTCATGCGATATGCCTCGAGAGGCTTCTTCCTCCCCGGCACGTCGTACCAGCGCGAGACCGAGAGGATCCCGCCCGGCTCCAGCCGGTCGAAGAAGACGTTCCAGGCCTCGGTCGTGTAGAGCGAGTTCTCGCTCAACGCGTAGGCGCCCGCGGAGGAGGCGGCCCACGTATCGATGAGCGAGATCTGGATGACGTCATAGGTCCGATCGCTACGGGAGACGTAGCTCCGCGCCTCGTCGTTGACAAAACGAACGCGCGGGTTTCGGTCGAGGTGGCCGGTAAAGTCGCCGAAGTCCCCGTTCGTCGCCTCGAGGATGTTGCCGTTGATCTCGACCCCGGTGACCGAGCGCTGGTCGAACTCGAGCGCAGAGAGGATGTCGCGCCCGCCCCCTACCCCGATAACGAGCACGTCCGCGTCGCGTCTAACGTGATGGGCTAGGTTGGACAGGTCGTAGCGCAGGTAGTCGGTCGCCTCAGCGTCGCCGTTGTAGCGGGTGAGGCCAGTGCTCGCAGCGCTGTCGATTACGAGCACGCGCTCCTCGACTCGCACGTCGTCCGGCAGTGTGCGGCTCATACCGACGCCGGGCGGTGACTGCGGGCCGCCTGCGAAGTCATCGACCGTGACCCTCGAGTACGCGTTCCACTTCTCGTACGCATGGCTCGGGTCGGCCTCGCCCTTCGCCCAGATGATCCGAAGCAGCGGCTGCCCGCGCGCGTGGAGCGCTCCGTTCAAGGCGGCGAACCCACCGAATGCAACGATTGCAGCCAACGCGAGCGACATGCCTCGCCGGCTCCCGGCGTCAGCCGCGAAGAGAAGCGCCCCGAGAGCCGCGAACGCTCCGATCGCGATCACCAGGCTCGGGCCGTCCAGGAAGAAGAAGAGGACGACGAGCAGCAGGCAGCCGAGCGCTGCCCCCACCAGGTCAGTTGCGTAGAGGCGGTTTACCTGCGCCGGGAAGCGCGTGAGCGCGAGGCATACGACGACACCGCTCAGGACGAACGGGATCGAGACGACACTGCAGGTGAGGACGATCGACCATGCGCCGGCGAGGTTCGGCTCCGGAACGAACGGGATCGTCAACTGGGTGACGAAGCAGACCGCGAGCGAGATGCTGAAGAGCAGGGCGTAGAGCCAGAGTCGCGACCTCACGTCCTCGTCCCGGAAGCGGTCCGGCTTCAGGTACACGACGAGTGCTCCCACGGTCAGGCCGAACAGTGCGAGCGAGATCGCGACGAACGCGAAGTGGTACCACATGGTCACGCTGAACACGCGCGTCAGTGCGATCTCGTACATCAGCGTCGAGACCGTGATCAGGAAGAGCCCGGAGTAGGTACCGGGGCGGGCGCGAAGACCTGGGCTCAACGGTGTCAGGTTGGTCACTTGGCCATTGCTCGGGGTCGCGTCGGGATTCTCGCTGTTCCAGTGGACGAGGCTGAATGTCGGGCGCCGGTTCGCCCGTTACGGTTCACGAATCATGGCGAGGCCGGCTCGATGAAGCGGATTGCGAGACGAGCGGCCTGGTCGGCCGCAGTTCGGCTCGGGCTGCAGGTCTACGAACCGAGCCCGGAGAATCTGCCCCGACTCGACGAGCTCACCGAGTACGTCGAGGACCCGCGGCCGGTGAGCGACGATCGAGCGACGACGGCCACGGACGATCTTCCCGACCTCACGTTGCTGCCCGACGCGCTCGAGGAGGTTCTCGAGATCGACAGATTCAGGGGGTTGCGGGTTCTGGAAGTAGGGCCGAAGTACGGCGTCCACGCACGCTGGATCGACACGAAGCTCGAGCCCTCTGAGCTCGTGTTCTCCGACTTCGCCTCGGATCAGCACCTGCACGCGAAGTGGGTCGACGGCCTTCGGAGCCCGCACCGATTCGTCTACGGCGATCTCCGTGAAGCGCAGGAGTTACTCGAGCTCGAGCCGTTCGACCTCGTCTTCTTCCTCGGCGTGCTCTACCACTCGATCCACCATCTCCCGCTCCTCGGGATGCTCAACCGCGTCACGAAGCCCGGCGGTTCGATGCTGCTCGAGACGACCGTCGACTCCCGTCCCGATGCGCTCGTGCGGCTGCGCTGGCATCCCGACACCGGGAAGGCGAAGGGGGTGCCATCGATTCAGGCTGTCCGGCTCGAGCTCGCGTGGACGGGCTGGCGGAAGGTGCGCCGCTTCACGGGCTACCGGCCCGGAACGAGCGAAGCGCTCTTCCTATGCGACAAGACGGACGAGCTCCACGAGGGCGCGGATCTCGCGGACGTCGTCACGCCGCATCGTGCTCGATAGCTGCGCAAGATCGGAATCCGCTCGCGCAGATTCCGATCGCGCGAACATCCCTGAAGGCGCCCGCTTCGCGACCGCGGCGCTCCTCTTTAGATCGAGCCTTAGCTAGCGTCCCTGGATGTCGTGACCCAGCTCTCGCTGATCCCGAAGTCCGAGTTCGACCGCGTCCCGGCGTCAAACGCAGAGCGAGACGACCGCCTCGCTCTCTTCGCAGACATGTGTCGATTGAACGCGCTGGTCGCCGTGAAGCGCGCTGGATCGGGCCACCTCGGATCCAGCTTCAGCGCCATGGACGTGGTGGCGTTCCTGCTCTTCGAGAAGCTAGACACTTCCCGGCTCGGCTGGGACCACCCCGATCGCGACGTCTACTTCTCGTCCAAGGGTCATGACGTTCCCGGTCTCTACGCCGCGCTCTTTGCGCTCGGCGTCATTCCCCGGGAGCGATTCCTTCGCCTACGCCGACTCGGGGGCCTCGACGGTCACCCGGACGTCGGTGTGCCCGGAATCGAGGCAAACTCGGGCTCGCTCGGCATGGGGATCTCGAAGGGTCGGGGAATCGCCTGGGCGAAGCGCCACCTCGGCCGCCGAGGTCGCGTGGTCGTCATGACCGGCGACGGCGAGCTCCAGGAAGGACAGAACTACGAGGGGCTCCAGGCGGCCGCCCAGGAACGGCTCAGCAATCTGACAGTCGTCGTGGATCGCAACGAGCTCCAATCCGACAAGCCGACCGACCAGATCGTGTCGCTCGGCGAGCTAGAAGACCGGTTCCGCGTCTTCGGCTGGCACGTCGAGACGTGCGACGGGCACGACACCAACGCTCTGCGCGAGACGTTCGCGTCGTTTCGCGAGATCGACGATCGGCCTCAGGCGCTCGTGGCACGAACGATCAAGGGGAAGGGTGTGTCGTTCATGGAGCATCCGGTCGCGCTCGAGGCGGGTGGCGGTACGTACCGCTGGCACGCGGGGGCGCCGGACGACGACTCGTTCGAGCGGGCCTTCGCCGAGCTCGTTGGGCGAATCGAAGAGCGGTTTAGCGCGATCGGCCTCGGCCCTCTCGCGCTCGAGCCCGTCGATGTCGCGGACGATCGGCCGGAGACACTCGAGGGGGAGCCGGAGTCCGGGGCGGGAATGCGGCCGAAGGTGACCCATGGGTACGTCGTCGATGCATACGGAGACGAGCTGATTCGACTTGGATCAAAGCACGAGCATCTAGTCGTCCTCGATGCCGACCTGGCTTCGGACTGCCGGGTGCGCGGCTTCGAGCTCGAGTATCCCGATCGGTTTCTTGAGTGTGGCATCGCAGAACAGGACATGGTCTCGGCCGCCGCCGGCCTCGCTCGTCACGGACTCCTTCCGGTCGTGAACTCCTTCGCGTCGTTCCTCGCCTCGCGCGCGAACGAACAGATCTACAACCAGGCGAGCGAGGGCACGAAGGTGATCTATGCCCTGCACTACGCAGGGCTGATCCCTGCCGGTCCGGGCAAGTCGCACCAGTCGGTGCGTGACATCTCGCTCCTCGCCGCGTTGCCGAATATGACCATCGTCCAACCGGCGAGTCCGGATCAGACGCGGGCTCTTCTCCGCTGGGCGGTGGAGGAAGCGACCGAGAGCGTCGCGATCCGGCTTGCAATAGGGCCGTCTCCACGGCAGATCGAGCTGCCGGAGGAGGTCCATCCGGGACGCGGTGCGCTGGTGCGCCACGGACGAGAAGCGATCCTGTTCGCCTACGGCCCGGTGATGCTCCACGAGGCGCTCACTGCATCCGAGCTGCTCGAACGACAGGAAGTCGGGCTCGCGGTTGCCAACATGCCCTGGCTCAACCGCATCGATCGCGGATGGCTCGCCGAGACCGTACGCGAGTACGAACACGTTTTCGTGCTGGAGGATCACGCCTCGGTGGGTGGGCTCGGAGACGTGCTCCGGCGCGAGCTCGTCGGAATCCCGGTGACCGTGTTCGGCGTCGAAGGCTGGCCTGCGTGTGGGACACCGACCGAGGCTCTTCGCGCGCACCGCCTCGACGGCGCAGCGCTCGCTCACCGGGTCCTGCAGCTCGTCGGGACCGGTTGATGGCGGTCTGGCTCGTCCTTCCGGACAAGCTCACGATCCGCCTCTTCTTCGACACCGGGATCGTCGAGGACCTCTGTGAGCGTCTCGAAGGACGCCTCGTGACGGTGTTCCCCAACCGGGAGGAAGCGAAGGATTGGGAATCGCGCATCAGCACGCCGGTCCTCTACCGATCCGACCTCCTTCCCATGCACGTCGGTGCTGGCGAAAGGGTGGTCCGCCGGATCGATCGCGCGCTCGATCACCTTCTCGGCTACTACCCCCTCGCGATTCGTCTCAACCATCGCCACGGATTCCATCTCGACCGCATGACCGCAGGGCACCCGAACTGGATGCTGGACTCGGCGAGAGACAGTGGCATTCCCCATTGGGGGTGGGTCGAACGCGTCATGAAACACTGGCACTTCAGCCCTCGCCGGTACGTCCCGCATGAGCTCTACCAGCGGATGCGACAGGAGTGCGATGCGCTTGTTCTCTCGAATGTCCAGCCGCATGCTGCCGTGCCCTTCCTCCTCGGCGCGAGACGGCTGGGCCTGCCGATCGTCGCCCACGTCGCGAGCTGGGATCACACTGTCGGTAAAGGTGTAATCGCGCCTTTCTGTCACGACTACATCGTCCAGAACGACGCGATGAGAGACGATCTCGGCCGCTACCACGGCATCGGTCCGGAGCGCGTTACCGTGACGGGCTGGCCTCAGACTGACATCTATCACCGTCGGCGCCCACGCGTGGATTACGAAGAGCTGGTTCGCTCGCTCGGGCTGGATCTGTCAGCCCCGCTGGTCGTTGTCATGGGGAACACACCAGCCAACACGCCCTATGAGCGGCAGTTCATCGAGAGGCTTCTTTCCTGGTGGGAGGCCGAGGCTCGCGGTCGGGTGTCTCTCCTGTTCCGTCCCCATCCGCGCGACCGTGACTGGAAGGAGAGGTTTCGCCCGGCGCTGGAGACGTCCGGTGTGGCCGTGCAGGAGGCCAGCTTCACGGACTTCGACGCACTCGTGACGCTCCTGCAGCACTGTGACTGCGTCGTCGCCAACGCGGGCACGATCCTGCTCGAGGCGCTTCTTGCCGACCGTCCTGCGGTCTGCGTCCTCTACGACGAGGGAGCAGACCCGGGGGAGTCGTTTGCGATGAAGAACCTGCTCGGCGAGCACTACCGCGAGCTCGCGGCTTCGGAGGCGTTCTATCGCGCGGACCGCTTCGAGGAGGTTGTCGCCGGCATCGAGCGTGCTCTCGCCAATCCTTCCGAACTGGCGAGCGAGCGGCGGCGAGTCGCGCGCGAGGTCGTGGGCGGGGTGGACGGCCGGGCCGCCGAGCGCGTCGCCGACGCGATCATCACAACGGTCGGACGGGCCTCGTAGCCGCTCT
The DNA here is from genome assembly GCA_016844515.1 of Thermoleophilia bacterium. Next base: position 7,113 of record JAERMP010000037.1, read on the forward strand.
CGTCGGCGAGGTCGTCCACGGCAGCTCGCGCGCCAGCAGCTCGGCAAGCAGTCGGTTCTCCGGCTCGAAGGTATGTACCAGGCGCTCCCGGGTTGCAGGAGCCATCGGCGCATACTCTCGGACACCTCGAAGTGGGTAGGCCGGCGCCCGCCACTCCGGGATCTCCAGGAAATCGGCGATCCGAGACATGACCTCGGCTGGCGCAGCCAGGAGCTCGTCGCTCGTCAGCACGAACAGCTGCTCGCGGGGGAAGAGCTCGAGCCATCGCTCGAGCTGCTCGGCGTAGCGGCCGCGGGCGACGTAGGCAATGCGGGCTGCGACGTCCGACGACAAGGAGGGATCTCGCTCGATTCTCTCGAGCGCTTCCGGGAGCTCTCTCTCCTCGCGCGCGAGAGCCTCCTCGAACGATCCTGGTTCTCGCCCCCACCTGTGCTCCATTTGGTAGTGCGAATACGCGCGATCCACGGGGTCGCGGAGAGCCGAGATCAGCTTCATGCGTGGGTTGAACGTGTGCACGCGCTCCGGGACGCGCGGATCGAAGAGGTATGTCGTCGACGTCTCGCCGATCCGAGGACGCATGTCCAGGTCGCGGCGAACCGCGACCGCCCGTGTCGCTAGTGGGAAGTGCGACGCGTACCAGTGGTCGCCGCGTGAGTAGAACAGGCTGAAGTACCGGACCGCCCTCGTGTTGGCAACGAGCACGCCCGGATGGGCTGCGAGGTACTCATGGAGTGAGGTCGTGCCCGACTTCTGCGCCCCGATGACGAGAAACGTTGGACGGAGCCGGACCGGCGCCGTCACGCGTCGGGCGATCCTCCGTGCGCGATCGACGGCTCGACGACCGCGCGAGGTCAAACTATCGTGCGCGCGGGCGAGGAGCGTGGTCGAGCTCGACGCTGTCACGGCAAGGAGCCTAGGGCTTGCGCCAGCGCTGCTACCGAGGAAGCCCTCGCCGACGGCCTCGTACTACGCTACGGCGCCGTGAAGCTCGTGCTGACACTCGTCGTCCGCGACGAGGCGGATGTGATCGATGCGAACGTCGCATTCCATCTGAATGCCGGTGTCGACTTCGTGATCGCTCTGGACAACGGCTCCCACGACGGCACCGTGGATGTGCTCGACGCCTACTCGAGAGAGGGGTGGTTGCACCTGATCCGGGATCCGAGCGGCAACATCGGCCGCGGCGAGTCCCAGACGATGTTGGCGCGTCTGGCTGCAGCGGACTTTGAAGCGGATTGGGTGATCACTGCCGACGCCGACCAGTTCTACTGGCCACGCGGGGGGTCGCTGAGAGAGATCCTCGTGGCTATTCCCGACCGGTTCGGGATCCTCACCGCACCCCGAAGGGTGTTCGCTCCGCGACCGGACGGTAAGGGGTCTTTCGCCGAGCGCATGACGGCCCGAGTCTCCACCCCCGCTCCGATCAACGATCCGGCAAGCCCGTTCCGGCCGCAGTCGAACGTCATCCATCGTGCGCACACAGGCGTCGTCGTGGCACCCGGGAATCGCGGCGTTTGGGGAGTTCCCTACGCCGCGTTGCGAGGGTGGTCCCCGATCGAGGTTCTTCACTTCCCGCTCCGATCCATGGAGCAGTGTGAGCGGAAGTACATCGCTGCAAACAGGAGATGGCTGCGCAACGCTGTGCGCGCAAAAGCGAACGCCATGCACGACGTTGGTCGCTTCCGAGAGTATTACGAGGGGCTCATCGTTGACGACTCGGCGCTCGAGAGAGGGCTTGCGGACGGGTCGCTCGCGATCGACACTCGTCTACGCGACGCCCTGCGTACCCTCTGGCTCGAAGGCGGTGGCGCGCGAGTCCTACCTCGATTCGCACTCCCATCGCCTCGGTGGTCCGGACTGTCATTCCCTTCGCCGTCGCTCACCGACGAGGCCGAGTATGCACTCGACCTCTCTGTCATCGACGCGGCTGACGCCGTCCGCAACCAACGACGGATCGATGAGCTGGAAAGACGAGTCGGCCTGCTCGAGCGGCGAATCGTCCCGTCGTTCCTCGGTGGCGTTCATCGCCGTGCCGCTAGCTCAAAGCCGAGGTAGCACTGGTTCGTTCGGCTCGCGTCTCCAGCCCTGCCGCATCGCGGTCCCCGAGGAGACCGGCGCAGCCAAGAAGGACGAAGGCAGGCGCGACCGGGAGCAAGAAGTGGAGGTCGGCGAAGAGGCCGAGCGCGTTGAGCCAGACGACAGCAAACGCCGCCAAGGCAAGCGCGACGAGTGTTCCAGAGCTACGCGGCCGCCGAAATGCGATCCCGACTAACCCGGCGGCGAACCACATCCACGGACGAGGGAACCAGCGGGAGAGCTGGTTGAGTCGAAGCGCCAGCTGCTCGTTGCCGGCGCGATCTGGAAGTGCCTCGAAGAGGTCGTCGGTTTCGCGCCGGATCTCCTCGAAGCGTCTACGGTCGCTCGCGTTTCGGAATGTAAAGCGCCACTCGGTCGGTGAGGTCCAGACTTGTCGGATGCTCTGGTCCGGTCTCGAGATCCAGACCACCTGCCCCGACGGGATGGGCTCGCCTTCGGTAGGAGCCGGCAGCTCTTTGCTCCCGATGACGACGGTCTTCGGCTCGGTGGCGTCCGTGACCACCTCGTCGGCGCTTGGCGAGACAACGCGAAACTGGGCTTTGCTCAGCTCGTCCCAGATCGTCCTCACGACTCCTGACGCGTACGTGCCCGGCTCGGCCCGGACGCCCTCGAGCCCAGCGCCACGGAGAACGCGGTAGTCGTTTTCCCAACCGAACACTTGGTCGGAGAGGAGATAGAGGTCCTCGTGAACCCTGAAGCTCCCGCGCTCGAAGAGCTCGTCCAGCGTGACCCCGTAGGAGCGATAGGGCTCGCGAGTGAGCAGATGGCGCTCGATTGCGGCCGCGAGTCTCCTCGATTGTTCTCCGTTGTCCGGAGAGACGATGTTGTCGGTGATGAAGGCGCGGTAGAACGGGACGATTGCGTTCCCACCGCGTGCGAGCGCGTACGTGTCGAAGCGGATGCCATTGTGCACAGACCACGCAACGAGCGGAAGAGTCGCCGCCAGCGCGAAAGCAACCGCCCATCCGACCCGCTCGCGCCAGGCGCCGCGGAGCAGCAGCGGGAAGACGACGAGACCGAGAAGCACCGTGTTGCCGGGACGAATGAGGGCGAGAGCTGCGACTCCGAGCCCCGCGAGCACGAAACGTCCCGCGGACGGTTGCGATGCGGCGCGAACGACGAGGAGTGCCCACACGGCGAATCCGGCAGCGAAGATCGGCTCGCTCGAGAGCTCGTGGAACATCAGTGCATATCCGGGATAGACGAGCAACGCCGCCGCGGTAACGAGCGCTGTCCGGGCTCCGAAGAAGCGCGCAGCAAGGCTCCAGCAGACGATCGAGGAGGCGTAGAGCACAGCCATCAGGGGCTCCACCAGCGCACCGTCGAGCAGATCGAGGGAGCCTCCCGTGAAGAGTGGAGCCACAGGTGTGCGGAACAGAAGCGACCATGGCAGGAGCACGTCTCGGTCGAAGAGCTGAACGTAGGCGAGGAGGTACTCGTCGAGATCGCGCCCTGACTTGAGCGGCCATGCGACCGCTCGCGCCGCGTACGTGCACAGCGCTGCCACGAAGACTACGACGACCCCCGCGCGCCTCGACGCCAGCCGTTCCAGCCATGCAAGGACGGACGCGAACCGACGCCTCATCGTGCCGGGCACTCTCTCACGAACCGAACGAGCTGTCGGTCAGTTGTCCGGCCCCGCGACATCCCCGTGCTAGGAGAGGCAGGATTCTCTCGTGAAGCTCGTCATGACACTCGTCTGCCGCGACGCCGAGGACGTGCTCGACGCCCAGATCGCGTTCCATCTGAGCGCGGGCGTCGACTTCGTGATCGCCACCGACCATCGCTCGGTTGACGGCACGACCGACATTCTCGAGCGGTACGAACGGCACGGGTACCTACACCTCATCCGAGAGGACTCGGAGGAGTTCGAACAGGCAGCTTGGGTGACCCGCATGGCGCGCCTCGCGGCAACGGACTTCGCCGCTGACTGGGTCATCAACTCGGACGCCGACGAGTTTTGGTGGCCCCGAGGGCCCGATCTCAAGCAGGTTCTCTCCTCGATTCCGTCCCGCTACGGGCTCGTGCGGGCGATCTGGAGGACTTTTCCTCCGCGCCCGGACGATACGCAGTACTTCGCGGAGCGCATGACCGTCCGCGTCTCTCCCGTCGCGCCGATCAACGATCCGACTACCCCGTGGCGACCAAACGCCAAGCTCATCCACCGCGCGGATCCGGCTGTGACCGTTCGGATCGGAAACCACGCGGTCGAAAACACGACGCTTCAGCCGTTGCGTGGCTGGTTTCCTGTCGAGATCCTGCACTTTCCATGGCGCTCGTATGCTCAGTGCTCGCAGAAGGCGTCCCTGTTCAGGTCGAGCGGCTTCTACCACGGCCATCGGCTCGTTCACGACGCGCAGGCAGCCGGGCTCATCGCGGAGTACTACGACTCATTGGTCGTGGACGACGATGCGCTCGAGCGCGGGCTGGCCGAGGGTGCGCTCGTGCACGACACCCGCCTGCGTGACGCCCTACGCACATTGGCCGGCTCGACCGTCGTTCCCGGGTCTGCCCACAGCGACCGCTTTGCGTTGCCCTCCGAAGCACCGCCGCTCGTCTTTCGAACACCAAGCGTCGTGGACGACGTCGCCTACGCGATCGACGCGGCGGTCTTCGGCGAAGCGGAGATCGTGCGCGCGCAGCGACGGCTCGACGACCTCGAGCAGCGAATCGCGTCGCTCGAGCGTCGTCCCTGGTCGCGTCTCGTTCGCAAGCTTCGTCGAGCAGTCGGCCGGGATCGCGCAACGTGAGACCTCGTCGCGCCTCCCTGAAGGGATCACCCGCTTCAGGCGATGTCCTGCGCGGGCTTCGTGTGACCATGGTGCTGAACTGGGCCGCCCTCGGCGGCGCGGAGCGGCGCGCGTTCACTCTTGCCCGCTGGCTCACGGAGTCGAGGGGAGCGAGTGTCGAGGTGCTGGCTCTTACCGACCGCGACGGCCGGGCCGTCGAGATGGCGCGGGCGCTTGGGATTCCCTGGCGTCGAGCCGTCGTCCAGTGGGACGGCGGCAAGAAGGCGAAGGCGCAGGACTTCACGCGTTTCGTGCGAGCCCTGCGGCGGGGTCGGCCGGACCTCGTGATGCCGTTCTGCGCGCTGCCGAATGTTCTCTCCGGGATTGGCTGGAGGATGGCCGGCGCTTCGACGTGCGTCTGGTACCAGGCGGATGTCAGCCCATTCA
>JAERMP010000169.1 GCA_016844515.1 Thermoleophilia bacterium
CGCAAGTACACGTTCAAGGTGCACGAGGACGCGCACAAGACCCAGATCCGGCAGGCGGTCGAGGAGCTCTTCGAGGTCAAGGTGCAGGCCGTGAACATCATCAAGGTGCAGTCGAAGCCCAAGCGGCGCGGAGCCAGCCAGGGCCGGCGCCCGGGCTGGAAGAAGGCGATCGTCCAGCTCCGCGAAGGCCACGAGATCGAGATCTTCGAAGGGGCGGCAGTCTGATGGCCCTGAAGAAGTACAAGCCGACGAGCCCGGGGCGCCGTTTCATGACGGTCTCCGGATTCGAGGACATCACGAAGTCCGAGCCGGAGAAGTCGCTCCTCGAGCCGCTGACCAAGAAGGGCGGTCGCAACAACCGCGGCAGGATCACTACGCGCCATCAAGGCGGCGGACACAAGCGTCGCTTCCGGACGATCGACTTCAAGCGCACGAAGGACGGCGTTCCTGCAAAGGTCGCCGCGATCGAGTACGACCCGAACCGGTCGGCGCGGATTGCGCTCCTTCATTACGCGGACGGCGCCAAGGCCTACATCCTGGCTCCGGCACGACTTCGCGTGGGCGCGATGGTCGAGTCCGGCCCCGAGGCGGACATCAAGCCCGGGAACGCGCTTCCGCTCGCGAACATCCCGACCGGCACGCTCGTCCACTCGGTCGAGCTCAAGCCCGGTCAGGGCGGTCGCATGGCGCGCTCTGCGGGCTCTTCGGTGCAGCTCGTGGCCAAGGACGGCGATCACGGCGTGCTGCGGCTCCCCTCGGGTGAGCTGCGCCGCGTGCTGCTCGCCTGCCGCGCGACCGTCGGGCAGGTCGGGAACACGGATCACGCGAATCAATCGAGCGGCAAGGCCGGTCGCAGCCGTTGGCTCGGGAAGCGTCCGACGGTGCGTGGGTCGGCAATGAACCCTGTCGACCACCCGCACGGCGGCGGCGAGGGCAAGAGCAAGGGCGGCCGCCACCCGGTCACGCCGTGGGGCGTGCCCACACTCGGCAAGCGCACGCGCCGCAAGCACAAGGAATCCGACAAATTGATCGTCCGCGGTCGCCGCCGCGGCAAGGAGAGGAAGCGCTAAGTGAGCCGCTCGTCCAAGAAGGGACCATTTATCCAGGACCGGCTACTGAGCCGGATCGAGGCGATGAACGCCACCGGGGAAAAGCGGATGATCCGCACCTGGTCGCGGTCCTCGACGATCTTCCCCGACATGGTCGGGCACACGATCGCGGTCCACGACGGCCGCAAGCACGTGCCGGTCTTCGTGACCGAGCAGATGGTCGGGCACAAGCTCGGCGAGTTCGCACCTACCCGAACGTTCCGCGGCCACTCGGGCGATCGCCAGACACAGGTCAAGAGGAAGTAATGGCAGCCTCGGGAGACGACACCATGAAAGTGCGCGCGCAGGCGAAATGGGTGCGCACGTCCGCGCGGAAGGCGCGACTCGTACTCGACCACATCCGCGGGCGCAGCGTCCCCGAGGCACGCACCATCCTCGCTTTCACGCAGCGTGCCGCGGCAACCGACATCGAGAAGGTGCTCCGCTCCGCCGTCGCGAATGCGGAGGCGAACCACGGCCTCGACGGCGACGACCTCGTCGTGGAGGCGGCCTACGCGGACGAGGGGCCGACGCTCAAGCGGTGGAAGCCGCGCGCTCGCGGTCGTGTCAACCGGATTCGCAAGCGCACGTGTCACGTCACGTTGATCCTTTCGGAGCCGCCGGCTCCGAAAGAAGGGGAAAGGCGCAGGACTCGAAAGGCGGCAGCCCAAACGGAGCCGACCGCAGAGAAGTCTGCCGCCGAGTCGAAGCCCAAGGCTTCTACTCGACGACGAAAGAAGGAGGCGGTGGCTTGATGTCGGTCAACTCCATCGCATCTCGTGTCCGCATGCACGCTGCAACGCGTCGCATCGCTGCGTCCTCAGTCGCACCCGTACCTTCCAGGTACGAGCGCTCCCTGCGTCCTTGCGCTGCTCGCGTTTCGCGGCCTGCGGCCACGATCTGCTCTGGAGGTGACCGGTAATGGGCCAAAAAGTGCATCCCGGCGGGTTCCGCGTCGGCGTCATCCACGATTGGAAATCGAACTGGTGGACCGGGAAGGCAGAGTTCGCGGAGTACCTGCTCGAGGACGTCCGCATTCGCAAGCACATCCTCGGCAAGCTCTCGCATGCCGGTCTCTCCGACATCCTGATCCGGAAGGACAAGCAGCGGATCACGATCGACATCTACACCGCTCGCCCAGGAATCGTCATCGGGAAGTCGGGCGTCGAGGTGGATGCACTTCGTCGTGAGCTCCACGCGATTACGAAGAAGAACGTCCACATCAACATCAACGAGATCAAGCGCCCCGAGCTCGACGCGAAGCTCGTCGCGCAGTCGATCGCCGAACAGCTCGAGAACCGCGTGAGCTTCCGACGCGCCATGAAGCGCTCGCTCGCCTCCGCGATGCGCTCTGGTGCTCAGGGCATCAAGATCACGGCTGCAGGGCGACTCGGCGGCGGCGAGATGAGCCGGCGCGAGATGTACTCCGAGGGGCGTGTGCCGCTGCACACGATTCGCGCGGACATCGACTACGGCCAGGCCGAGGCGACCACGACCTTCGGCAAGATCGGCGTCAAGGTCTGGGTCAACAAGGGCGAGATCATGCCCGAGGGTTACGAGGCCCCAGGTGCGCGCGACGGGCGACTCGGTGACCAGGATCAGGCACGGCGCCGGCGCGGCGCCTCGTCCGAAGGCCTCGGCGCATCGAGAGAAGGTCGCGGTCGCTCGGTCGACCGGGAAGGTCTCGGCCTCGCTCCTCGCAAGAAACGCGGAGCGCGCCCCGCCGGCGGCCGGCCGGGCCAGCGCCCCCGCAGCGACTTGAGCGCTGGGCCAGTCGCCTCTGAGGCGGAAGCACCCGCGATGGAGCCCGCGGTCCAGATCGATGTCACGCCGGAGGCGCCTACGGTGAAGCCTGAGGTGCAGCTCGACGCCGTACCGGAGTCGACCGCTGAAGCAGGGGCAGATAGTTGATGGCGGTCAACTCCCTCGCATCTCGCGGTCGCATGCACGCTGCAACGCGTCGCATCGCCGCGTCCTCAGTCGCACCCGTACCTTCCAGGTACGAGCGCTCCCTGCGTCCTTGCGCTGCTCGCGTTTCGCGGCCTGCGGCCACGATCTACTCGGGAGGTGACCGCTGATGCTGATGCCGCGCAAGACGAAGTTCCGACGGCACCATCGTGGTCGTCGGCGGGGCACCGCCAAGGGTCAGACCACCGTGCAGTTCGGCGACTTCGGGCTCAAGGCACTCGAGACGGGGTGGGTCACGAACCGCCAGATCGAGGCTGCCCGAATCGCGGCGACGCGGAAGATTCGCAGGACCGGGAAGGTCTGGATCAATCTCTTCCCGGACAAGCCGGTGACCAAGAAGCCCGCCGAGACCCGCATGGGCTCGGGCAAGGGCTCACCCGAAGGCTGGGTTGCGGTGGTCAAGCCGGGCCGCGTGATGTTCGAGTTGGCCGGGGTTCCGGAGCCGCTCGCGAAGGAAGCGCTTCGCCTGGCCGGCCAGAAGTTGCCGCTCAAGACGAAGTTCGTCAGGCGGGAGGCGGATCTCTTTGAGAGCTAACGAATCGTGGGGGAACCCAGGGTTCCCCCACGTGCCCCCTCCTTCATCGTGCCGACCCGCTCAGCTGTGGCTGGGCTCCCGCCGGGCGAAGCCCGGCTCCGCCCTTGGGGGGGTTGCTCCGCCACCAGTGGAGAGAACGTCATGAGAGCGCGCGAGTTGCGGGCTCTGACCGACGACGAGCTCCTCCGCAAGATGGCCGAGACGCGCCAAGAGCTCTTCAATCTCCATTTCCAGACCGCCACCGGCGTGCTCGAGAACAGTGCGCGCCTGCAGCATGCCAAGCGGGAGATCGCCCGCATCCTGACCATCCAGAACGAGCGTGAACGAGGAAAGACACATGCCTGACGAGAGCGAGAACGTGAACGAGACCGAAGAGACCGAGGACGCGGCGGAAGTCGAGGCGCCCCATGCGGCTCTGTCTGCTGATGCAGAAGCAGTCGGGGACGAGGAAGTCCCGGCCGCCCCGGAGCCCGAGGTCGTCGTCGGCGACGAGCCTGTTGAGCCCGAGCCTGCCGAGGATCCTGAGCCCATGGCCGCCGAGGCGTCGGAGCTGGAGCCCGAGCCGGATGCAGCCGCGGAGCCAGCTGAGCCGGAGGCCGATCCCGAGCCGATGGCTGCGGAAGCCGAGCCGGTCGCCGAAGCCGACGAGCCTGCGATCGAGTCCGTTGCCGACGTGGAGGAACTCGCCGCGCCCGCTGAGGTCGCCGCTGAGCCCGCCGGCGCCGAGGCAGCTCCTGCACGCAAGAAGAAGAAGCGGCTGCCACGCTCGCTTCGTCCCCAGCGGACGAAGGCGAAGCGCGAGAAGCCCGCCGAGCGCAGCCCGATTTCGCGCCTGCCGAAGCCGGAGCATTCGCGCGGTCGCCGCCAGGAGCGCCAGGGCAGGGTCGTGTCCGCGAGCGCCGACAAGACCATCGTCGTCCGCGTCGACATCGCGAAGGTGCACCCGAGGTACAAGAAGGTGGTCAAGCGGAGCTCGAGGTTCCACGCACACGACGAGGAGAACCAGGCCAAGGTGGGCGACATCGTCCGCATCGTCGAAACGAGGCCTCTCTCACGGATGAAGCGCTGGCGTCTCCAGGAGATCGTGGAGGCCGCGAAGTGATCCAGCAGGAATCACGACTCCGGGTTGCGGACAACACAGGGGCGCGTGAGATCCTGTGCATCCGCGTGCTCGGCGGCTCGCACCGGCGCTATGCGCGGGTCGGCGACGTGATCATTGCTACGGTGAAGACGGCCACGCCCCAGGGCGCGGTCAAGAAAGGCGAAGTCGTACGAGCGGTCGTCGTTCGGACGAAGAAGCCCTACAGCCGGGACGACGGCACGCTCATCGGGTTCGACGAGAACGCCGCCGTCCTCATCGACACGCAATCCAACCCGCGCGGGACGCGCATCTTCGGGCCCGTCGCGCGCGAGCTTCGCGAGAAGAACTTCATGAAGATCGTCAGTCTCGCGCCGGAGGTTTTGTAGATGGCCACGAAGATGAAGGTGAAGAAGGGCGACATGGTGCAGATGATCACCGGCAAGGA
>JAERMP010000170.1 GCA_016844515.1 Thermoleophilia bacterium
CCCATCGCGTTATCGAGGGCAGTCGGATCGCGGAGGACGACCGTTGCCGCTTCCACCACCACCTCTGCGAGCCCTGCTCGGATGAAGAGACCGCCCATCTGATGCGCCAAGGTCCCGTTGCGAAGTGCGTGATCGGCACGGAAGCGAAGGACGCTTCGGGCGAGCTCCTGATCGGCGACGTCGACGACCTGGGTGTCGTAGTCGGGATCCACGACGACGATGCGTCCGCCCGTCTTGGTCACCCGCACCATCTCCGAGAGCGCAGTTTCCGGGTCGGCGAGATGCTGAAACGTGCGATCGGCCCAGCATCCGTCGAACTCCCTGTCGTCGAACGGCAGCGCCTCGGCATTCGCGACCTGCGCCTCGTCCAGCCCTCGGCGTCGGGCCTCCTCGACCATCGTTTTCGACACGTCGACTCCGATCACCTCGACTCCGAAGTGCGATGCCAGCGCGAGAGCATCTTCGCCTGTGCCTGTTCCGACTTCGAGATACCTGCCGCCCGCTCGTGGTCGGAGGAGCTCAGCGACGCGGCTCTTGTACGCCGCGTACGTCGGTTCCTGGCGAACCTTGTCCAACACGTCGATCCATTCCGACGGATCGGCCTGCTCGTCGACCGCGGTGAAGGCATGTTCCGACATGCCGGAAAGTCTAGGCCTGGCGGGCGCTAGCCACCGATACGCAGCCAGTCCAGATCCGGCTCCCAACCGTCGATCACGTCGTCGAAGTCGTGGAAACGAGCGAGTGCCTCGACATCTCGGAAGAGGTGCTGCTGCTCGCCGATGTCTCCACTCGAGAGGATGGCCTGGAGCCGCCGCAGCAGCGAGTCGGCCGTCCAGGAGTCGCCCGGAAGTGGGTGATTCTCGAGCTCCCAGCGAAGGAATCGGTTGAACGGCCTGACGCGCTCATGAACGGAGAAGAGGAAGTTCAGCAACGCCGCGACGGACTCAGCGGCGTCGAGATTGGCCTCGACCTCCAGTCCGCTTCGCTCGTTCTTGGCGGCTCGATAGTACGAGTTGATGTAGTCGTCGAGGTACTCGGCAGCAAGTAGGCGAGCCACATCGACCGGCAACGTGCTTTTAGTCCTCGTCAGCTCAGCGATCTGACCGTCAGGCCCGTCGATCACGATCTCGGCGCGGACGTAGCTGTACCGATCCCAGGCAGATTCTGTCCCGACTTCTCCAGCCTGCCCGAACTCACTCAAGGAGAAGACAACGACATTGACAGCCGCCCCGTGAGATGTGGCGAGACGTGCGCGATACTCGTCGACGACCTCGTCGCGGACAACAAGCCGGACGTCCCAGTCCGAGTTTTCGGTTACCGCGAACCCTCTGCCCCGCGATCCGGTGAGAATGAGACCAATGATGTGGTCGTCTTGGCGTGCGATCTCGACGAGCTCGTCATACGTGCCAGCAGAGTCCACTGCACGACGATAACCGGGAGCTGGCGCTACGGCAGCGCGGGCAGAACCACGTGCCTCGGCCGCCGACGCGCGTTTTAGGCGGGTCGCAGGTGGACACCTGGGGTCAGACCCCAGGGGTCTAGGCCGGACGGGGGCTAGCCCTCGGACAGCGGGGGCGACGACGAGGTTCATCGACGGCGGAGCGAGGGGAGATGCAGAAGTTCGTGCCAGACGAGTCTGCGTGCGGCCTTGCGGGCCGTCCACTCTTCGACGCGCGGAGCGCCCGCCCATTCGGCGTACGTCACCGAGCCGTCGTCGTGCTCCGAGAGAGCGTGCATGCGCGCCTCGGCGATGTTTCGAGTCCAGTCGAGGTACTCGCGGAGTCCCGCGCGCGTGCGGAGATCAAACGTCCACACGGCGTACATCAGCTCGTGCAGATGACCCTAGCCGCCCTCGCCCTCCTCGAACTCCCGCTCGCGATCCTCGGCGTCGCATTCTGGACAGAGTAGGAGGCCGTCGCCGACGTCGCCCTCGAGAGCGAGCTCCCCGTGGCGCCAGGTCACGAGCTCGGCGGGCTCACCGGGCGCGGAACGGCCGCATCGGGAACAGACGACCTGCGTCTTCGTCGTCATCGTCGTCACAAAGCGTACGACACTAGGGCAACGGTTGACAGCGCGGGCAGAACCAGCTCCCGCGGCCGCCGACTCTCGTCTTCGAGATGGTCGTGCGGCACCTGGGGCACGGCTCACCATCCCGGCCGTACACGCGGAACTCATCTTGCATCGACCCTTCCGTGCCGTCCGGCGTCGCGTAGTCGCGGAGCGTCGAGCCCTGTCGCTCGATGCCGGCTCGAAGCGCCGCACGAATCGCCCGGTGCGCGCGTGCGATCTCCTCCAGGGCGAGGTCGTTGGCCGCCCGGAGCGGGTTGAGTCGGGCACGCCAGAGCGCCTCGTCGGCGTAGATGTTTCCGAGGCCGGCAACGACGCGCTGGTCGAGGATGACCGCCTTCAGCGGCGCCCGCCGCGCAGCCAGTCGCGACGCAAGCCATTCCGCTGTAAATCGCGAACCGAGCGGCTCGGGGCCGTTCTTCCCCGCGAGGTACGGCTCGAGCTCGGCATCCTCCACAACGAGCCATGTTCCGAACCGCCGAACGTCCCGATACGCGAGTCGCGCGCCGTCGTCCAACTCGAGCACGGCACGTTCGTGGGTCGTCGGCGTAAAACCGAAGCTCCCGGTCATGCGCAGGTGAACAAGGAGCGCGAGCCCGCTCTCCAGGCGAAAGACGAGGTATTTACCGCGCCGCTCGACCGCGACGACGAGATCGCCCTCCAGCTCCTCGACCACCTCGAAGAGGTCGTACGGCCGCGTCAACCGCGGGTCGAGGATCTCCACGCGGGCGAGCACGCGCCCTTCGAGGCGCGGCGCGAGCTGCGTTCGGATGGTCTCGACTTCCGGAAGCTCTGGCACGAGCCGTTACGGCACGACGTCGAGCAGGATGCCGTGCGCGCGGGGCGCGTCGTCTCCGAGCTCGTAGGCCGCGAGCACAGCCTCGATCGCCGTTGCGGCCGACTCTTTGTCTCGTGCATGCACCTCGGCGAGGACATCACCTCGAGCGACCGCGTCGCCGCGCTTCTTCCGACACACAATCCCGACAGCGTGGTCGATCGAGTCCTCCTTCGTGCGCCGCCCCGCGCCGAGCTCGAGCGCCGCGACGCCGATCGCCAGCGCGCCGAGCCGGTTCACGACACCGGCGCGAGAGGCGGTCACTTCGCGCACGACCGAGGCCGTTGGAAGCGTCGCGAGGTCGGGGTCGCCGCCCTGCGCCCGTATCCAGCGGTCGTAGGCCTTCATCGCCGAGCCGTCCGCGACGGCCGCTTCCGCTCGCCGTCGCCCTTCCTCGAGGTCGATCCCGAGATCGGAGAGCGCAAGCAGCCTCGCGCACACTTCGAGCACGAGCTCCGTGAAGTCGAGAGGCCCCTCTCCTGCGATCGTCTCGACCGCCTCTCGAATCTCGAGCGAATTGCCCACCGCCGCACCGAGCGGCTGATCCATGTCGGTAAGGAGGCAGACGACCTCGCGCCCCGCCCGCTGACCGAGATCGACCATCTGCTCGGCGAGGATGCGCGCGTCCTCGAGCTTCTTCATGAAGGCGCCGTCCCCAACCTTCACGTCGAGCACGACCGCGTCCGCACCCGCAGCGAGCTTCTTGGACATGACCGAGGAGGCGATGAGCGAGACGATGTCGATGGTCGCCGTCACGTCCCGGAGCGCGTAGAGCTTCTTGTCCGCGGGGACGAGGTCGCCCGTCTGCCCGATGATCGCGAGGCCGACATCCCGCACCTGAGCGATGAACTCCTCGATCGGCAGCTCGACGCGATAGCCGGGGATCGACTCGAGCTTGTCGAGCGTACCGCCGGTGTGGCCGAGCCCGCGGCCGCTCATCTTCCCGAAGGGGACGCCGCACGCCGCGACGATGGGGCCGACTGCGAGCGAGGTCTTGTCTCCGACCCCGCCGGTCGAGTGCTTGTCGACGACGCGACGACCTAGCGCCGCGCCGAGGTCGAGTGTCTCCCCGGAGCGGATCATCGCGTCGGTCAGGGCATGGGTCTCGCGGCCGGAGAGTCCCTTGAAGTAGACGGCCATGCACCAAGCGGCCATCTGGTAGTCCGGCACGTCACCCCGCGTATAGCCGAGGACGAGCTCGGCGATCTCCTCGTCGGAGAGCTCCTCGCCGTTCCGCGTCCGCTCGATCAGCTCTGAAGCCCGAATTGTCACGGGGTCCTTGTAACAGGCAGACTCGGGCGACGTGAGCAGGTATGCCGAACGGGCCGAGGAGTACCTGATACTGATCGAGGGCGGTCCGCCGACGAACTACTCGGCTTGGTCGCCGGATCTTGTCGGATGCGCTGCGACCGGGGCCACGATCGACGAGTGCGAGGCGGAGATGAAGGATGCAATCGCTTTCCACCTCGAAGGTCTTGCGGACGACGGCGATCCGATCCCGGATGGAACCGGGCCGGGGATCTACGTCGCTCGGGATCCTCGCGCGGGCACCTGAGCTACGCCGCTTTCACAGCTACGAAGATTGAGTTCCGCATCGTCGCTTCCAGCGGCTCCGTCAGCTCCGGGACGCCGTCGGCCGCGTGCTTCCAGATGACCAGCGAGCGGAAGTACGAGCGAATAGCCTCGCCGTCGGCAAACGTCACCGAGCCATCAACGTCCGTTCGCTCGACCCGGGCGAAGTGGCGGCGCAGCGCCTCCTCCCCGTTCTCGCGCGAGAAGGTCACGCGGCCGACCATGCTGATCCCGGCATGCAAACGGGCCTCGGCGAGGTGGTGCTCGCTGTTCGTCACGGCGACGAGCCTCCCACCCGGAGCCAGCACTCGGGCAATCTCCGCGAGGCCGCGATCGAGGTCGGGAACGTGGAACAGGATCCATGCGGCGACCACGAGGTCGAACTCCTCGTCTGCGAACGGCAGCTCCTGCACGTCTCCGACACGCGCATCGACGCCGCGCGACCGTGCGAGGTCGACCATTCGTTCCGAGACGTCGATCGCCACGACCTCGCACCCGAGCTCGCGCAGCATGCGCTCGCTCACCTCACCCGGCCCGGGGCCGACCTCGAGGACGCGTCTCGGAGCGACCGCCACGACCTTATCCCACATCACCTCTCGGGAATCTGGGCCGACCCGGTGGTCGTACAGCGAGCGGCGCGCCTCGAGTCCGCGCTCGCTCGCATACTCCTGGCGAACGACGTCCGGGTCGTTGAGGCTCACAGCTCGATCTGACGGCCGGGAAGCCGCTTCCCCGCAGACTTTCCGCCGAGCCAGGCATTCACCGTCGCACCCACGTCGGCGAACTCGCCCTCCTCGTGGATCCGCCCGGCCGCATTCCGTCCGGCCGCGTACGCGAGCAGCAGCGCGTGCTCTCGCGAATGGTCCGTCGAAGGAGTCGTCGGGTCGCAGCCGTGGTCGGACGTGAGGATGAGCAGGTCGCCTGGATGGAGCGCTTCCAGGATGTCGGACAAGCGCCGATCGAAATCCTGGAGGCAGCGGTGGAAGTTCACAGGATCGTTTCGGTGCCCCCAGAGCATGTCCGTCTCCACGAGATTGACGAACACGAGCCCGCCCTCGATCGTCTCGAGGAGCTCGATCGTTCGGTTGATCCCCTCGACGTTCGACTTCGTCGGGAAGGACTCGTCCACGTCGCAGCCGGCAAAGATGTCGCTGATCTTGCCGACGCTGTAGACCGTGTTGCCCGCATCGCGTAGCAACGAGAGGTAGTTCGGACGCGAAGGCTCGAGCGAGAAGTCGTGACGATTCGGCGTCCGCTCGTAGCTTCCGGGCTCGCCGGTGAACGGCCGCGCTATCACGCGTCCGACCGCATGCCGGCCGGCGAGGATCTCCCGCGCGACGCGGCAGCCGTCGTAGAGCTCCTCGAGCGGGATCGTCTCCTCATGGGCCGCGATCTGAAAGACGGAATCGGCTGACGTGTAGACGATCCACTTGCCCGTGTTCCGGTGCTCCTCGCCCAGCTCCTGGATGATCTCCGTCCCCGACGCGGGCCTGTTTCCGAGCACGCCGCGCCCAGTCTGATTCATGAACGGGTCGATCACGTCGTCCGGAAACCCGTGCGGGTATGTGGGGAACGCGGTCGGCGTGAGGACGCCCATCAGCTCCCAATGACCCGTCGTCGTGTCCTTCCCCTTCGAGCGCTCGAGCAGCCGTCCGGCGACGGCCGGCGCACCAGGTTGGGGCGGGCAGCCCTCGAGCGGGATGATGTTCCCGAGACCGAGCGCCTCGAGATTGGGCAGGTCGAGACCTCCGACGGCGCGGGCGACGTTGCCGAGCGTGTTGGAGCCTTCGTCCCCGTACTCCTCGGCGTCGGGCAACTCACCTGCGCCGACGGCATCGAGCACGATCACGCACGCCCGCGGCACGCCGGTATTCTACGGCGGCTTTGGACGACGCCCTCGGCCTACTCCTGCTCGCGGTCTATATAACGGCGATCCTCGGGATCTCCGCGTTCGTGACCTGGGCGGTCATCAAGATCTTCCCGACCGAGCGAAACCCGAAGAAGCCGGACAAGCCCGACGCAGCCGCTGGCGGCCGACTGTTCCGGCGCGCGAAGCGCGAAACTGCGTAGATCGGCTCAGGCGACGCCGGCGGCGAGCGCGTCGTCGAGCGGCGTGTACTCGAGCCCGTGTGCGTCGGCAACGGCTTCGTACGTCAGCTTGCCGCCCATGACGTTGACACCGCGTGCGAGCTCAGGGTTCGCGGCGATCGCTTCGATCGGACCGAGATCGGCGAGCTGCTCGACGTAAGCGAGCGTGACGTTCGTCAGCGCGCGTGTCGACGTGATCGGTACCGCGCCGGGCATGTTCGCCACGCAGTAGTGGATCACGCCGTCGACGGTGTAGACAGGGTCGTTGTGAGTCGTCGCCTTCGACGTTTCGGCACAGCCGCCCGGGTCGATCGCGACGTCCACGAAGACCGAGCTCTCCTTCATCGTGCCGAGCAGCTCTTGGGTGATCAGCTTGGGTGCCCGTGCACCGGGAATGAGCACGGCGAGGATGAACGAGAACGCCCGTGCGACCGAGCTCAGCTCGGCGAGGTCGTAGACGAAGATCTTCGCCAGGCTGAGGGCGAAGAGCACGAGGCCACCGTACCGGATCGCCGCCGAGCCACGGAGCAGGCCGACGACGAGGAGCGCGAGCCCGACGAGCGCCCAGAGCCCGCTGACCGCGGTGTGGCCGCGTTCGAAATCGGTCTCGACCGACGCCGTGGAGACGCGCTCCGCTATCTCGAGGATCCCCAGCGAGACCGCATACAGGGCAACGCCGCCGGCGATGGCCGCGAGGACGACGCGATCCCGCTCCACCGGAGCCGAGGCGGCGACTGCGACGAGCGCGAGGATGCAGCCGGCGAGCACCCAGATCCCCGCTGCCGGGCTCGCAGAGGCGTTGAAGAAGTGGGACGGGGGTGTAAAGCTTGCGATGGTCGCAAGGGTGGTTGCGCCCACGGCAACGCCGCCCGCGAACCACAGGCGGGACTCGCCGAGCGGTCGCGCGAGAAGGGCGATTGCGCCACCTGTGAGCGCCACGGCGAGCGCCGCCTCCTGCCAGCCCCCGAGCAGGACGCGCTCGGTCGAGAGCAGCGCCAGAATCCCGACGACCCAGAGCACGGTAACGAGGTCGCGCCAGCGTGCCTCGCCCCAGCGAAGGGCCGCGAGCCCGAAGGTAGCGAGTGCGCAAGCAGCCGTGGCGATCGCGAGGCGCTGCGCCAGCTCGGACTCCTCGAGCCACGGCTGCACCTCGTCGAACAGGACGACGACGCTCGTCGCGACCGCAAGCGAGCCACCCGCGAGCCAGAGGCGTGACTCACGGAGGGGCTGAGCGAGTGCGCCAACGGCGAAGGCTGTCGCGGCGACCGTTGCGGCGAGCCAGACGCCGTCCCCGAGCAGAACGCGCTCCGTCGAGAGCAGCGCCAGAATCCCGACGACCCAGAGCGCGGTAACGAGATCACGCCATCGCGCCTCGCCCCAGCGGAGCGCAGCGAGCCCGAAGGTCGCGAGCGCGCAGGCTGCCGTGGCGATCGCGAGGTGTCGCTCCACGTCGAAGTCTTCGAGCCACGGCTGCACCTCGTACAGGAGGACAACGGCAGAGGTCACGACCGCGAGCGAACCACCCGCGAGCCAGAGGCGTGACTCACGGAGGGGCTGAGCGAATGCGCCAACGGCGAAGGCTGTCGCGGCGACCGTTGCTGCGCTCCAGGCGTGATCCGAGATGAGCAGGATCTCGGCCCAGACCAACGACACCAACCCGAGCGCCCAGAGGGTCGTCGCGAAGTCCCGCAGCGCGCTCACCCGGAAGACTCCCGCGGCGAGTACGACGTAGGCCACCGTCACGGCGAGGAATCCGATCCCCTCGCGCGCATCGGAGACCGCGACGAGCCCGACACCGAGCAAGCCGGCCCAGAACGCGATCCCCACGGAGATACCGCAAACGACATCGAACGCGCGCCGATCCGGCTGCGTCACACGAAGCGCATAGGAGCCGCCGAGCAAGCCAGCTGACGCCGCGAGCACCGACCAGCCGCCGATCGAGGCCACTGCGAGTCCGCCGTCCTCGAAAGCGGAGACGTCGAAGCCGGCTGCTTCGGCGAGCACCACCCCGAGCCAGAGGAGCGACGCAACCGCAAGCGCGTCGGATCGAAGCCGACCGGCGACGCCGAGGAACGTCGCGCCAACGAGTGCGGCGACGATGCTCGCAGCAACGTGGCCCCAATCGAACGAGGCCGAGACGAGCGCAAAGGACGCCGACAGTGTCGCCAGGGCGCCGCCCGCGAAGACAAACGCCTCCCGAAGGCCGTGCCGATGCGCGATGAGCTGCCAGCGGATGCTGCCCACGAACGCGAGCAGGCCCGCCTCGGTACGGAGTCGGTATTCGCGCGGGATGAGCACGCCGACACTGATCAGCGCGGCCGCAGACGCAGCGAGCGGAAGTACCGAGGAGAGATGGTCTGCGAGCTCGTCGAAGACCAGATCCGGTCGGCCCTCGAAGCCCAGCGCGTGGACGGACGCGAGCACCGCGTAACCGATCCCCATCGCCTGGAGCCGGGCATCTCCTAGCCGCGTGGCGAGAAAAGCGAGCACGATGGCCTGCGCCGCCCATGCGATCGTGAGGGCCGAGTTGGAGAGCAGGTCAGCTGTCCCGACAGCCGCAAGGGCGAGCGCGGATGCGCCGACGACGAGGCCGAGATCGGGCAGTCGTCGCCACTGGAGCGCGCCGAACACGAGCGCCCAGACGATGGCGGCGACGAGGAGGGCGACTCCTCTCTCGGTCCTGTCGTCCAACAGCTGGGCGGCGAGCACCATCGCGACGCCGAACGAGCTGAAGGCATAGCTGAGCGCCATCGCATCGAGATCGCTCCGCTTGGCGGCGATCTGGCGGGCGACCGCGATGCCCAGCAGGCTGAGTACGAAGGCAGCGGCAACGGCGACCGTCCCTTTGTCGACGGGCGAGACGGCATCCGCTGCCAGCCATTCGACCTGGGCGCCGACGAGCACCGAAGTCGTGATCAGGAGCTCGTGCCAGCCGCGCGGAACGGCCACCCACCCGGCGGCGACGAGGACGATGACGGCAAAAGCCGCGGACTCCCAGGTCATCTCGGCGTCGAGCGCCTGGAGGGCGGGGGCAAGCGCGGCCCCGAGAAGCCCGATCGCGGCGATGACCTGCGACCGCCAGCGAATCGCGACCACCGTGCCCACCGCGGCGATGAGGCCTGCGAGCGGCAAGGCGAGCCCGTCCGGGACGAGGTCGTAGCGCGCGGCAGCCGCGGCGAGCGTCGCGTACGCGCCTGCGATGCCCGCCCCGACGGCGGCGAGCGCCGACCAGTACTGCCCGTATCGCGCCCGCAAGAGGAGGCCAGCGCCGAAGACGAGCGCAGACGCCGCTGCACCGAGTGCCACGCGCCCCCGATCGTCGATCCAGCCCCGGTTCGCGGCGAGTACGAAGAAGAAGCCGATCCCGAGCGCCATGACCGCGCCGCCCGCGATCGCGAAGCCTCGCGCACCCATGAGATCCCAGTCCCGGGCGAGGTCGCCGAACGAGCGACCGGGGGGCTTCGGCGGCTTGGGAGCAGGACGCCACTCGGCCGGCTTCGGCGCCGCAGCTGTCGGCACGGGCGCTGCAGGCGCGGGTACCGTCGGCTTCGGGGGCCGCTCAGACATATCGCGGTCGACGGGAGGCTGGCGCTCGGCCGGAGCGGGGGCCGGCGGAACGACCGGGCCGGGCTCGGGCGGAGGGCCTGGTGCCGGTATGACGCGAGGAGGCGGTGGTGGCTGAGGCGCCGCCGCAGCGGCGGCCGGTGGTGGTACAGGAGGAGCTTCAGGCTGAGGGGCTGTCCTGGTGGGAGTGGACTCGATCTCGAGCTCGGTCACGCGGATGACGAGCGTCCTGAGGAGCGCTTCTAGCTCGGCGAGACGCTGCTCGAGTGACCGCTCGGGATCCATCGCCCTGATCGTATTGCCGCCCGCTCAAGAAATCTTCAAGCGACTCGGTCTTACATCGGGTTTGACCCTGCGGCAGCCCGACCTTAGCGGTCTTTGACGACGATCGTGCTCGCCATCTTGTCGTACAGCGTCTGGTTGCGCTTGTCCCAGAGCGGCCACAGGTAAGCGAGAAGCAAAGGCAGCCCGAGCAATATCCATCCGAAAGTCCCGAGAACCCAGAGGGACGAGGCTCGTCCTAGGGCGCGGGGGTACGAGACGCGGTCAGCGTCCTCGCTCCGCACGACCCTGATTCCCAGCGCCATCTTTCCCAGCGTCTGTCCCCACCTCCCGATCATGAGCCATTGGTAGAGAGGTGGACCCAAGAAAAACACCACGAAGAAGACAAACCCGGCTGTGGCGCTCCACTCGCCTGTCGCCGGATCTTCTTCGGTCGTAGACGCCCAGGCAAAGATCGCGACCCAGGCACCGAGGAGGACCATCACGTCTACGAACCAACCTGCAGCACGTCTTCCCCAGCTTGCGAGATGGGCTCCGGTTACAGGATCGGCACCTGCCGGCACAGCGCCTTGGAAGCCAGCCAGAGGATCGCCCGCAACCTGAGCTGGGGAGCTCTCCTGCTCCTGAACCTTCTCCTGCTCCTGCACGCCCTCCTGCGCCGAGGCGCTCTCGTGAAGCTGGCGTCTCAGACGGGTGTACTCCTCTGCCGAGATTGCGCCTGCGAGATAGTCCCGCTCGAGCCGCGCCTTGGCGTCCGCGTGCTGTTCGGGATCCATTCGGACTCAGGTCACGCCGGCGGCGAGCGCATCGTCGAGCGGCGTGTACTCCATGCCGTGCGCCTCGGCAACGGCCTCGTACGTCAGCTTGCCGCCCATGACGTTGACACCGCGCGCGAGCTCAGGGCTCGCGGCGATCGCGCCGATCGCTCCGAGATCGGCGAGCTGCTCGACATAGGCCAGCGTGACGTTCGTCAGCGCGCGTGTCGACGTGATCGGCACCGCGCCGGGCATGTTCGCCACGCAGTAGTGGATGACGCCGTCCACGGTGTAGACCGGGTCGTCGTGCGTCGTCGCCTTCGACGTCTCGGCGCAGCCGCCCTGGTCGATCGCGACGTCCACGAAGACCGAGCTCTCCTTCATCGTGCCGAGCAGCTCTTGGGTGATCAGCTTGGGTGCCCGTGCACCGGGAATGAGCACGGGCTCGAGGAAGCGCATCCGGTCGACCGAGCGCTCGAGGATCGTCACCTGCGCGCCCATCCCGAGCGCGATCACCGCCGCGTTGTAGCCGACCATCCCGCCGCCGATCACGAGCACGCGCGCCGGCGCAACGCCTGCCACACCGCCGAGGAGGATCCCGCGACCACCCTTCGGCTTCTCGAGGTGATTAGCACCAGCTTGCGGAGCAAGCCGCCCGGCGATTTCGCTCATGGGCGCGAGCAACGGAAGCGCGCCGCCATCCGTTTCGACCGTCTCGTACGCGATTGCCGTGACTCCCGAATCGACGAGTGCCCGTGTAAGCGGCTCGTCGGCGGCGATATGGAGATACGTGAAGAGCGTCAGACTTTCGCGAAGCCGCGGATATTCGGACGCGATGGGCTCCTTGACCTTGAGCAGCAGGTCGGAGCTGCCCCACACGTCCTCGACGGAGACGATCGTCGCACCCGCACGCTCGTACGCCTCATCGGCGAAAGCGCTGCCCGCGCCGGCGTCGGCCTCGATGACCACGTCATGCCCACGCTGGACGAGCTCGCGCGCTCCGGCCGGGGTCAGCGCGACCCGGTACTCCTGCGACTTGATCTCCTTGGCTACGCCGATACGCATCGCGCGCGGGACGATAGCGACCGCCACCCGGAATCCGCCAGACTGGTGCCATCAACCGAGGAGGAGCCGTGTACACATCAGCTGTCTGGAACGTGAAGGAAGGTCACGAGGACGAGTTCAAGCGACGCTGGCAGGAAAGCGTCGACGCCGCATCGCTGGAGCTTCCGGGGATCGTCTTTCGACTCCTGCGCGATGTCGAGAGCCCTCGCCGTTTCGTGAGCAACGCCGGGCCCTGGCGCGGCCTGGAGCAGATCGCCGCGATGCGGAACTCAAGCGAGTTCCAGGCGAGCATGGCATCGATGACAGAACACCTCGACTCGTACGAGATCTCGACGTGGGAGCTCGTAGCCGAGGTCAGCTGAGGAATGGAGCAGAGCGGGGCATGCCCCGCCCCTACAGCTCGAGGGCGGCGTCGACGAGCGCGAGTGTGACCTCGACCATCGCGTCGAGATCCGCGACCGCGATGTGCTCGTCGGGCGTGTGGATCTCCATCATCCCGTTGGCGAGATTGACGCACTCCAGACCGCGCGCGTTGAAGACGTTGGCATCGGCGCCGCCGCCGCTCAGCGCGTAAGACGGCTCGAATCCGGCTCGCTCGAGTGCAGTGGCCGCAAGCCGCACAGGTGGGTCGCTCTCCTTGAAGCGGTAGCCGGGGAAGCTCGGGCGCACCTCGCTGGCGACCTCGCACTCGGCGAGGCTGGCGGCGAAGGCCGCCGACTCGAGCATCTCGCGTACGAGCTCGATCGCCTTGCGCTCGTCGTGGGAGCGCACCTCGGCGGTGAACGAGCACCACTCGGGAACGACGTTGCGCGCCGTCCCGCCTTTGATGACGCCGACGTTCGCGCTCGTCTCCTCGTCCACGCGCCCGAGTCGGAAGTCCGCGATCGCACGCGAGGCCGCCGCGATCGCCGACCGCCCGTCCTCGGGATTCATGCCCGCGTGCGCCGCGCGCCCGTGGAAGCGGAAGTCGAGCAGGCGCCCGTGCGGTGATCCGAGCACGATCTCGCCGATCGCAGCGCCTTGGTCGTACACGAAGCCGGTCTTGGCGACGAGCCGCGTATGGTCGAACGCGTCGGCACCGCGAAGCGACACCTCCTCCTGGGAAGTGAAGAGGAGCTCGATCCCTGCGTGAGGACGCCGCTCTTCGACGATTCTTCGCACAGCCTCGAGCATGACCACGACGGCCGCCTTGTTGTCCGACCCGAGGATCGTTCCGGCCGCATTTCGGACGATACCGTCCTCGACGACCGGCTCGATCGCCGCCTCGGGAGGAACAGTGTCCGTGTGCGCGCACAGGAAGATCGGCGTACCGCCGCCGTTCGTCGCCGGCAGGCGGCAGTAGATATTCCCGGTGTCGCCGTCGAGCCGAGCGGCCGCGTCGTCCTCGTCCCACGCAAGCTCGAACTCGCTCAGATACGCACCGACGCGGTCGGCGACGGCCCGTTCCTTCCCGGACGGGCTCGGGATCGCACACAGCTCGAGAAAGAGGTCGAGGAGCGGCGAGGTCAGAGGTTGTTGCATCTGGGAGATCCTACGAGTACGACTCGATCCGGCCGTCCTCGTGCCAGCGCTGCAGGTGCAGGGATCCTGTCTCGATCTCGCGGCGAAGGTACCTCACGGTCACCGAGTGCCACGGAACGGCTTCGAGGTGGGCGATCGCGTCTGCCACCGGCATGAAGCGGGCCTCCGACACCAGTCCGTCAGGATCTACCGGCTCGAGCTCACCGTCCCAGGTGTCGACTTCGAATGTCCAGACCGTGACGTGATATCCACGTCCCGGCCCTCGACTCCTGTGAAGCTGCTCGGGCAGTCGGTTGTCGAACTGAAGCACGAACGCCAGTCGTCCGAGCCTGCCGATGCGGAGACCGGTTTCCTCGAGGATCTCGCGCTCGAGGCCCTCATGGAGAAGCTCGCCGTCCTCCAAGGCGCCGCCGGGTAACGACCAAGTTGGTTCCTCTCCGGGAGCCGCCTGCCGGACCATGACGATCTCGTCGCCCCGGAGAATGATCGCAGCGGCGACGTGCAGGACCGGACGCGTTGGAGTACCGCTCAACGAGCGGCCGTGCGAACGCCTGCCCTCGAACGGGCCCGCTCGAGTGCGGCGCCGACGAAGCCGCGGAAGAGCGGCGCGGGGCGCGTCGGACGCGACTTGAACTCGGGATGAAACTGGCTGGCAACGAACCACGGGTGATCGGGTAGCTCGACGATCTCGACGAGCCGTCCGTCCTGGAACGTTCCGGAGACGACCAACCCCGCGTCGACGAGTCGCGACCGAAGCTCGTTGTTCACCTCGTAGCGATGCCGATGCCGCTCATGGATCACGAGCTCGCCGTAGGTTTCCCGCGCCCTCGTTCCCTCGACGAGCTCTACCGCCTGCGCACCGAGGCGCATCGTGCCGCCGAGATCCTCGATCTCCTTCTGCTCGGGGAGCAGGTCGATCACGGGGAACGGGGTCTCGGGATCCATCTCGGTCGAGTTGGCGCCCTCCATCCCGGCGACGTGCCGCGCGAAGTCGGAGACCGCGACATGCATACCGAGGCAGATTCCGAGGTACGGGATCTCACGTTCTCGCGCAACGCGACAGGCGAGGATCTTCCCTTCCCAGCCTCGTGAGCCGAACCCTCCGGGGACGAGCACGCCGTCTGCGTGCTCGAGCTCCCGCACCGCTTCCTCGTA
>JAERMP010000171.1 GCA_016844515.1 Thermoleophilia bacterium
CAGCACGTGAGCTCGGCTTCCGCGCAATGGTCGAGCTCGAGGACGGGCTGCAGGCGACGTGGGACTGGGTCCAGGGACAGCAGAAGGACTAGCGCCGCCGTGGGCGAAATCGATCGCCCGTGGATCATCCGCTTCCCGTCCCCGACGCGCTCATCCGCCCCTGGCGCACGGCGGCCTACATCGCAGCCGCTGTCGCAGTCGCCGAGCTCCTGCTGCTGGTCGTGATCGGTGGCGGTGCGCTGATGGGAGCGCTCTCCGATCGCCTGCAGCTCGCCGCCCAAGAGCGCGTGCTCTCGCCCACGCCACAGACGAAGCCCGCGGCTCGTAAGCCCGCTCCCGTCCCGACGGCCAAGGTGCCGCGATCGCGCACGGTCGTCATGGTGCTGAACGGGAACGGCAGAACCGGCGCAGCGGCCGCCGCAGCGTCGCGGGTTCAGTCGCGCGGCTACAAGGTCGGCACCGTCGGGAACGCCGCCCGCCAAGTCTCAGGGAGTCTCGTCATGTACAAGCCGGGCTTCGCGGGTGAGGGGAAGCGCCTCGGGAAGGATCTCGGCGTGAAGCTCGTCGGCCCCCTCGACGGCATGCGCGCTGGCGAGCTCGGGCGCGCGCACGTGGTCTTCATCCTCGGGTCCTGACCTCTCGCGATCGTGACCGCCGCGCGCTTCTGCTCCAGCTGCGGCACGAGCCTGCCGTCGTCACCACCCGTCACGTGCCAGAGCTGTGGCTCAAGCCATTGGCGCAACCCGAAGCCGTGCGCAAACGTCGTCGTCGTCGACCAGGGCAAGGTGCTCCTCGTTCGCCGTGGGTACGCGGGGTCTCCCTGGCACGGTGCGTGGTGCGCGCCCGGTGGGTTCTGCGAGCTCGGCGAGCATCCGATCGAAACTGCCGAGCGCGAAGTCCGCGAGGAGACAGGGCTCCGCGTCGTTGTCACGGGCTACATCGGCGTTTGGGTCGACGAGTACACGGACGAGCCAGGGCAAGGGGACGCCGAGGTGATCAACGTTGCCTACTACCACGCCGCACCCACCGACGAGCGGGAGGGACCAGTCGACGCAAACGAAGTGAGCGAGATTCGCTGGTTCGACTGGGATCACGTGCCGAACGACCTCGCTCCCCCCGGAACACTCACGGTCGTCCTGACCGCAGCGCGCCTCGCTCTGGACCGCGGAATCGCGGGCTCTCCCGTGCCCGACCGCCCGCTTTGACCTGACCTACGACCCGGGAGCGCAGCCGCCCTTGTTGACGGCGTCCCGCCCGATGTCGAGCGGCCCGCCTTTCACCCACTGGTTCCCGGACGGATCAAGGGTGTAAGCGTTATTGAGGAACCGATACGTGGCGCAGAGGTTTTCGAGCGCCTCGAACTCGAAGAGCCCTAGCGCGTACCAGGTCTCCGGGTTGTCCGGCTGCAGCTCGACGGCTCGGATGTAGCGTCGCTCGGCGTGCCCGAGCCGTCCGCGTTCCTCTTCGACGCGAGCAAGGGCGAACAGCGGATCCGCCGAGAGCGGATTGAAGAACCGCGCCCAGCGCGCTCGATCGTCCGCGAGCTCGAGATCGCCCGACGCGAGAGCCCGCGTCGAGCTGCGCTCCATGCGGTCCGCGAGCCGCGGGAAGGAGAAGGAGCCGAGAACGACCGCTGCCACAAGCACGACTGCAACGGCGAGGAGCGGACGCTTTCGGCACTCACTTGGCGCGCGGCCTGCCGCCGCGAGAACGCCGAGCGCCACCATCGTCGGCCCCGTCACGGCGAGGAAGTTCCAGTTGAAGTCGACGAGCGCATGCCCGAGGTACGCGGCTGGCGCGGCGACGAGCGCGACGCCCGCCGCCCGCTCGGGCCCGTCGAGTCGGCGCAGAGCACACACGCACGCAGCTCCTACAGCGCCGATCAGCCCGAGAAAGAGCACGAGCGCGGCGACTCCGCCGTCGGCGAGATGCTGCAGCGGGACACTGTGCGGCTCGAGCACCGTGCGCGCGTCCGGCCGGTAGCGCTTGCGGGCGATCTCGAACGTGCCCGCCCCCGCGCCCTGCGGCGAGTGCCCGGCGAAGACGTCCCACGCCTCGCTCCACCAGCAGAGCCTGTTGTTCGGGTCGAGCGACTCGAACCGACTCGGATCGTTCACGACCTCTGAGCAGGATCTGCCGGACGAGACCGCGTTGGCTGTCGCGATGCCGAGACCCGCGAGCGCGCCAACCGCGCATACCGCGGCCACCACGACGAGCACGCGGCCGACCCGCCGGCGGGATTCCTCCGAGAGCGCTCGTCGTGTCCCGAGTGCCACGAGGACGATGACGACCGCAGCGCCCGCCAGCGCGAGCACCCCGAACACGGCTCCGTCTGCGACACGGTCGGAGCGAGTCGCGACGTCCTCGGTGAGCGCAGGTCTCGTGAAGGCCCAGGTGCCGACGAGCACAGCCGGCCCCCCGGAAGCGAGCAGCAGCAGTCCACTCTGTACGCGCTCACTCGAAAGCGCGAGCCAGAGTACGAGCACGCCGACCCCGACGAGGACGCCCGCTCGGGAGAGCGTGAGGAGAAGAGAGAGCGTGGCGACGTATACGAGCAGTGCGCCGACGACCCGCACGCTCCGACGATGCCCTCGCGACGTCCCGAGCCAGAGCCCGAGCGCGAGCGCCATATCCGCGAGGAGGGCAAGCGCGTTCCAGTAGCCCACGGGCTCGCGGAGTCGCGCGACCCGGTCGCCATCGGGATCGAGTGCCGGAACCGCCTTGCCGACCAGAGCCCATGTGAGAGTGATCGCGATGACAAGCGAAAGCATCGATGCCGCGAGACGCGTCGAGAACCGGCCGCCGGCCGCAGTGAGGACGATCCCGAGTCCGAGGAACGCCGCATAGGCGACGGTCTTGTCGAACGAGTCCCAACTTCGATCCGGGACGATCGACCACGCAATCGTCGCGCCGGTCCACACCGCGAGCGCAACCATCGCCGCGACCAGCATCGCGCCCGAGCGTCCGAGTCGGGGAGCCGGAAGACGTCCGAGCGCCATGACGACGAGCGCGGTAGCGAGCAGGCCGACTGCGGCGCCGCCAACCGGAAGGATCCCGCCGACATCCGACCCGTCCCCGGCGAACATGGCGGCAGCGAGCGCCGCTCCGACGAGGCCGGTAAGCACGAGAGCGCCGGCACCGGGCGCCCGAGTGGACGGTTCCGACGCCTGATCCATGGCCGGCCACGCTACCAGCGAGCTCGAAGATCCGGTCGATACGGAGGGGAACCGCCCGGAGTGTCTAACAAATCGTTTACTCTCCCCACACCACCGGATCACCCCATGCCGGGAGACTCCGTCAACCCTGCGCTTCCGGCCGCGCCCCGTGAACCCTCAGTCATTGAATAGAGACCGCACCCTCCGCGCGCTTCTTGCGCTCATCGCGGTGCTCGCGAGCGCCTTTGTCGCACTGTCCCTTAGCGGCACGGCTGCCGCAGCGACGCCCTGTGGCAAGAAGGTCCTCGCGGACTGGTTCGACAACGGCCGCATCGACCGCCTGTATCCGCCGCACTGCTACGAGGAGGCGATCGACGCCATCCCCGACGATCTCCGCGACTACGCGGACGCCGAGGAGGTCATCACGCGGGCGCTCCAGAGCTCGCTCCGCGGTGAGCTCGCGCCGGGTGGTCGCGACCCAACCCCTGGCAACGACCCTGATAAGGACGGGACTCCCGGACCTGGGAACAATGGGAACCCGCGCGGCGGCTCGAACGGAGACGGCGATTCGGGCACGGGAGGCAACCCGCAAGCAGCGCCCGATGTCGATACGTCCGGCCCTTCGTCCGTGCCGATTCCGCTGCTCGTGCTCGGCGGAATGTCGCTCGCGCTCCTTGCTGCCGGCAGTCTCGGATACCTCTCGCGGCGCCGTCAGGCCGCGCACGCCGACGACCTCGGCGACGACGACACGGTTATCTAGGGTCTCGCCGTCAGCGGCTGGCCACGCCGCCGCGGTAGAATGTGCCCTCTCATGCGTTTTAGCCTTTTTGCAGGGATTTTCACCTCCCTGCGTACCGTCCGGCGCTCGTCCTACCATCCCGAGTCCGTTCGTATGACGCTCGTCGCTCACCCGGGCGGGAAGACGTAATGTCGAACTCAGCTCGGGAGGAAACGATGGCAACCGCGGAGCAGGCGCAGGTCACGGAGAAGGCGGCAGAGAGCGAGGTCGTGAACACGATCGTCGATGCGGAGGCGAGCGTCGCCCCGCGCCGCTTCTTCACGATCCCTGGCCGCGACCCGTTCGACGAGATCGAGTGGGAGCTCCGCCACGCGCACATCCCGGGCAAGGACGGCCCCGCCTTCGAGCAGAAGGACGTCGAGTTCCCGAAGTTCTGGTCGCAGACCGCGACGAACATCGTCTCCCAGAAGTACTTCCGCGGCCGCATGGCCTCCCCCGAGCGCGAGCGCTCCGTGAAGCAGATGATCGGCCGCGTCGTCGACACGATCGGCGGCTGGGGCCGCGAGGGCGGCTACTTCGCGACCGACGAGGAGGCCGAGACCTTCGAGGCCGAGCTCAAGGCGATCCTCGTCAAGCAGTACGCGTCGTTCAACTCCCCGGTCTGGTTCAACGTCGGCTTCGAGGCGAAGCCTCAGTGCTCGGCTTGCTTCATCCTCTCGATCGAGGACTCGATGGAGTCGATCCTCGACTGGATCCGCCGCGAGGGAGTCATCTTCCGCGGCGGCTCGGGCTCCGGGGTCAACCTCTCGCGCCTGCGCTCCTCGAAGGAGCAGCTCTCGAAGGGCGGATATGCGTCCGGGCCGGTCTCCTTCATGCGCGGCGCCGACGCGTCTGCCGGCACGATCAAGTCGGGCGGGAAGACGCGGCGCGCGGCCAAGATGGTCGTCCTCGACGTCGAGCACCCGGACATCGAGGAGTTCATCTGGTGCAAGGCGAAGGAGGAGCGCAAGGCGCGCGTGCTCGAGGCGGCGGGCTACGACATGTCCCTCGACTCGCCCGACTGGTCCTCGATCCAGTACCAGAACGCGAACAACTCGGTCCGCGTCACGGACGCCTTCATGGAGGCCGTGATCGAGGACAAGGAGTGGAACCTCACCGCGCGCACCGACGGCTCTGTCGTCGAAACGACCGACGCCCGCGAC
>JAERMP010000172.1 GCA_016844515.1 Thermoleophilia bacterium
GAGGGAGTGAATTCACGGCCTGTTCAGCCCGCTTTCAGAAGTGCGTAAGGGCTCTTCTCTACCGTCGGAGGAGTTGACCGACGAAAGGAGAGATCGATGAAGAAGGCTCTCGTTCTCGCGGCAGTCGTAGCGACCGCGGTGATCGCATCTGCACTTCCGGCGCTCGCCGCGGACGGGCCGGTGAAGACGTTCTCGCAGGACATGACGCTCGGTTTCTATCGAGGCCAGGTCGTCTCGTACCTCGACTTCGGGTCGGTAAAGCTCAAGCCCGGCAACAAGACCGCGCCGATCTGGGTGTTCACGAACGGTGACGAAGGACAGCGCAACATCATCGACACCGTCCCGGGGCGCAAGAACTACACGCCCCTCTGGGCGGTGAGCACGGTGACCTGGAAAGACGGCGCCGACGCTCGCGTCCTTCGCTCTGCCGCGGCCGTGCGCGCCGCTCAGAAAGCAGGGGACATAACCGTCCGAGCAATGCCGATCGTCGTCAACTGCCCAGTGCTCTGAGCAGTGTCATCCGCGGATCTCCCCCCTGGGACAGGCCCCACGAGGACATGACCCGGGGTCTGACCCCGGAACAGGTCCTATGAAGACGGGAGGGCGACAACTCCCTCCTCCACCACGACGAGGCCGTCTCGCTCCAAGGAGCGGACGGCCTCGTCGTCGAGCTCATGCAGCGTGCGCGCAGAATCGGCGACTGCTCGAAGGGTTACTGCCCGCCGTTGGCGAAACGATCCCTCGAACGGCCCCTGCTTGCGAGCAGGCTCGTCGCGGATGCCTCGCGATGGGCACTCGCTGACGAGTGGGCAGTCGTCGCAGCGCGGGATTCGGGCGAGGCAGATGGACGCGCCGAGGTCCATCAACGCCTGGGCAGCGCTGGAGGAAAACGACGCGCCTGTGCGCCGAAGCACACGCTCGACGTTTACGTCCATCGGCAGCACGTCCTCGCCGAAGGCGAAGCACCGGATCGCCGCATCCGTGTACGGGCCTACTCCAGGCAGATCGGTGAGGTCGTGGGGCCAGCCCCTGATCGCGATGCGTTGCGCTGCTCGGTGCAGGCTCAGTGCACGCCTGTTGTATCCAAGCCCTTGCCACTTGCGGATGACGTCTGCCGTCGTGGCGGCCGCGAGCGAATCGACCGTGGGCCAGCGCTCGAGCCAGGCGAGGTAGCGCGGGACGACGCGATCGACCTGCGTCTGCTGCAGCATCACCTCGCTGACGAAGATCGCGTAGGGATCTTTCGTGTGGCGCCACGGCAGGTCGCGACCCTCTTGCTCGTACCAGGCAAGGAGCGGGGCTTCCACGAGCCCGATCCTACGAGTCGGTGAGGTGGCTCGATAGCGTGTCGACCATGCTTCTCTACAACTCTGCGGTCTCGGGCAACTGCTACAAGGTGCGGCTCCTTCTCGCCCACCTCGGCGTCGAGTACGAGATCGTCGACGTGAGTGTCGCCGATCGCTCGGGCCGCAAGGAGCTTCTCGGTGAGCTGAACCCCGCACTTCGCGTGCCTACGCTCGTCCTCGACGGCGGCCGTCCTCTGGCGGAGTCGAACGCGATTCTCTGGTACTTCGGAGACGGGACGCCGTATCTTTCCGAGGACCCGTACGAGCGGGCGCAAACGCTGCAGTGGATGTTCTTCGAGCAGTACAGCCACGAGCCGTTCATCGCGGTTGTGCGCTTCTGGCTCCGCTACTCGGGGACCCCAGAGCGCTTCACCGACCTCCTCCCGGAGAAGACAAAGGGGGGCTATGTCGCGCTCGACGCCCTCGAGCGCGGTCTCGAAGGACGGGACTTCCTCGTCGCCGACCGCTACTCGATCGCGGACATCTCGCTCTACGCGTATACGCATGTCGCGCACGAGGGCGACTTCGACCTCGGGGCGTATCCGGCGATCCGTGCCTGGCTGAATCGCGTGGCAGCGCAGCCCAAGCACGTCACGATCGACGCCTGACCAGGGCCAGATTCCTCGGGTCTGACCCCATAGAGTCCGCAACGTGACAGTTCGCGTGCGCTTTGCTCCGAGCCCGACGGGCTCGCTCCATCTCGGCAATGCGCTCACTGCCGTCGCCAACCGCCGATTCGCCAAAACCGAGGGCGTCTTCGTGCTACGGATCGACGACACCGATCCTTCCAGAACCGTAGAAGGGGGCGAGACGGCGATCCTGGGCGATCTCGCGTGGCTTGGCGTCTCGTTCGACGAGGGGCCTGTGCGTCAGGGCGAGCGAGGCCGTCTCTATGCGGAGGCTGCCGAGCGGGCGCTGGCCACTGGTGCTGCGGAGCGCGACCCGGAAGGCGCGGTCCGTCTCGCGAGGGATGGCACGACCCTTCTCCGTCCGGATGGCACGGCGACGTATCAGCTCGCGTCGGTCGCCGACGATCTTGATCTACGCATTACCCACGTCATCCGCGGGAACGATCACCGGCCGAATCTCGACATCCAGCAGCGGATCGCCCGCGCGGTCGGCGGGCAACTTCCCGAGGTCATCCACCATGGGCTGGTGCTCGGCGAGGACGGGAAGAAGCTCTCGAAACGGCACGGTCACTCGTCCATTGCGGAGCTCCGGGACGAGGGCTTTCCGCCAGAGGCCGTCCGCGCATACCTCGACGAGCTCGATCTGCCCGAGCACGACGTCCACCTCGATCTCGCCAGGCTGCGCCGGCTCGCGATCGACGCGATCGCCGCCATGTCCGACGAGGAGCTCGCGACTGCTGCGCAGGCCCCCGTCGAGGCGGTGCCGGTGCTCCGCGGCGCTCGCTCTCTCGTCGAGGCGCGGGAGTACTCGCGTCTCGTTCTCGATCCCACTTCGGCGCAGCTTCCGGCCGAGGCACGTCTCACCCTCGATCGGTTCGTCGAGTTGCGCGAGCCAGCGCCAGAGCGGCTCTCGGCGGACGAGTCCCGCGCAATCCTGCGGGAGCTGAAGGCCGTCGGAGGTGACCTGCGATCGCTCCGACTCGCGCTCACAGGAGCGACGACTGGGCCGGAGCTCGCGGCCGTGCTCTCCGTGCTCCCGCGCGAGGAAGCGCTGAGCCGCACGGCCCGCGCGGTCGGCGCGTAGGCCGGAGATACGATCGGCAGGTGCGCCTCCACGACACGTTGACCCGCTCGCCCGTCGAACTGCAGCCCCCTCCCGGTCCGATCGGGATCTACTGGTGTGGCCCGACCGTGTACCAGCGCATCCACGTCGGGAACGCATACGCGGTCACAATCTTGCCGCTCTGGCTGAAGCGATGGCTGACGGCACGGGGCTACGAGACGAAGCTCGTCGTCAACATCACCGATATCAACGACAAGATCTACGATGCCGCTCCCGGCGCGAGCGCGCAGCTCGCGGCGGACGCGACGCGCTGGTACGTGGAAGACACCGACCGGCTCGGACTCGGTCGCCCGGATGTGGAACCGACAGCGGTCGAGACCGTCACTGACCAGATTCGGATGATCGAGGAGCTGATCGACGGCGGCTTCGCGTACGAGTCGGACGGGGACGTCTACTACCGCGTGGCGCGCTTTCCGGACTACGGGCAGCTGTCGGGGCAGCGACCGGACGACGTGCTGGAGCAGGAGCCGAACCCACGCAAGGAAGATCCACGCGACTTCGCGCTCTGGAAGGCGAACAAACCGGGCGAGGACACGTCGTGGGAGTCGCCATGGGGACGCGGCCGCCCCGGCTGGCACATCGAGTGCTCGGTGATGTCGGAAAAGCACCTGGGCACCGAGTTCGAGATCCACGGTGGCGGCCTCGACCTGATCTTCCCGCACCACGAGAACGAGCTTGCGCAGTCACGCGCGCTCGGTAGGCCGTTCGCGCATATCTGGATGCACAACGGCCTGCTTCGCTTCGCGGGCGAGGACATGCACAAGTCGGTCGGCAACGACGTGTCCCTGAAGGAGTCGCTCGACCGTTGGGGCCGCGAGACGCTGCTTGTCTTTTTCCTCGGCGGTCACTGGCGGAAGCCACTCGACTACTCGGACACGACCCTCGAGGCGGCAGCGGCACGCGCAGAGGGTTTCCGTGAGGTCTTCCGGGCCCCGCCTGAGGCTGCGCCCGACGGCTCGTGGGACCGGTTCGCTGCGGCGCTCGAGGACGACTTCAACACACCCGCTGCGCTCGCCGTGATGCACGAGTGGCGCGATCACGAGCTACTCCGCCGAGCGCTTGGCATCTTCGGGCTCGAGTCGCTTTCGGCTGAGGACGAAGCCCCCGCCGATGTCGTCGCACTCGCCGAGCAGCGGCAGAAGGCGCGCGGGGCTCGCGACTTCGACGAAGCGGACCGGCTGCGCGGTGAGCTCGAGGCCGCCGGCTGGGAAGTGCGCGACGAGGCAAGCGGCTACCGGCTCGTGCGTCTGCGGTGACGCGCGAGCTCGTCTACGGCCGGAACGCGGCGCGAGAGCTCTACCGCGGGCCACGCCAGGTGCTCGAGGTCTGGGTCACTGAGCGCGCCGCAACTCAGACTCCCTGGCTCGATGCTGGGCCGCGCCCTCAGGTCAAGCCCGAGCGGGAGCTGAGCGAGGCAGCCGGCACCCGCGACCACCAGGGGATCGTCGCCTGGTGCGAGCCATTTCGCTACGCCGATGCGTACGAGCTCGCGGCGGGGGAGAGCCCGCTGCTCGTCTGTCTCGATCAGGTGACCGATCCGCACAACCTAGGGGCGGTTGCGCGCAGCGCCGAAGGGACGGGTGCGACCGGCGTCATAGTCCCGGCTCACGGCTCTGTACGGGTGACGCCCGCGGTGTGCCGCGCGTCGGCCGGTGCCGTCGAGCATCTCCCGATCGCGGTCGTCCCCAACCTCGCGCGCTACCTCGCCGACATCAAAGGCCCCAGGCTGTGGGCGTACGCCGCTGACTCCGAGGGCTCGGTCTCGATGTGGGATGCGGATCTCACCGGCGGGCTCGCGCTCGTCCTCGGGGCCGAAGGAAAAGGCGTTCGCCCGCTCGTTCGCCGGACCTGTGACGGCACGGTGGCGATCCCTCTCGCCGGGAAGGTCGGCTCGCTCAACGTCTCGGTCGCCGCTGCCGTCCTCCTCTACGAGGCGCGGCGCCAGCGCACGACCTCGTAGGGGCGAGCCAAGCCTCGCCTGGGCCGGGC
>JAERMP010000173.1 GCA_016844515.1 Thermoleophilia bacterium
ACGCGCATCCCGCCTGCTCGACGACGAACTGGACCGCCACTCGGCTCGCGTCCGCGGAGCCTAGAGGCGCCGGCCGCCGACCCAGGTGGCGGCGTACCAGGAGTCGTAGATGCTCGAGATCTTGACGACGTCGCCCGTGTGCGGCGCGTGGACGAACTGCCCGCCCCCGATGTAGATGCCGGCGTGACCGAGGCCGTCGAAGAAGACGAGATCGCCGGGCGCGAGCTGATCGCGCGAGACCGGCGTCCCGTAGCCGAACTGCGACGCCGCATGGTGCGGAAGCGAGACGCCAATCTGGGCGAAGACGTACATGATGAACCCGGAGCAGTCGAAGCCTGTGGACGGGCTCGAGCCCCCCCAGACGTACGGGATTCCGAGGTACTGGAGCGCGATCCCGACCACCTGGCCATAGCGCGCCGCCGGAACGTCCGCGTCGTACGTCGGAGCGACGAACGAGTCGTCGTAGGTCGACTGCGCCGTGTCCTGCTGAGCCTGGGCCGCGAGTTGCTGTGCCTTCACACGGGCGCGAGCCTGTGCAGCCAATACAGCCTGGCGCTCCTGCTCTTCGGCCCGCAGCTGGACGATCTCGTCCTCGACCGATGCGAGGAGCTGCTGCCGCTCCGCGAGGCGACCTTCGATCGACGCCTTCTGTGCGGCGCGATCGGCAACGATTCGCGCCTGATCGGTACGAGCCTCGTGAAGGCGTGCGCGGCGCGTCTCGACCTCTTTGCGGTAGCGCTTCACTGTCTTCAGGATCCCTGCGTCCTGGCCCGAGACCCGCTCGATCGCGTCGAGTCGCGAGATGATGTCGTCGAGGCTCCGCGCGCCGAGGATCACCTCGAGCGTGGAGTCGCCCTCCCCGTTGACATACAGGTCGCGGAGGCGCTCTGCGATTCGTCCCCGCGCAACGACGAGGCTCTTGCGTGCGGCCACGAGATGCTTCCCGTTGGAGACGAGATCCTGGTCGATCCGGTCGAGCTCGACGTTCGCGTAGTTGTACGCCTCGATCGACTGCGAGAGGCTCGAATCGAGCTGCTGGACCTCGGCCATGATGGCCTCAGCCTGGGCGCGCTTCGATGTGACCGACTGTCCCGACGCCGATCCAACGGCAAGCAGCAGCCCGGCGGCAAGAGCCGCGAACAGAACGGCTATCGGCGTCCATCCGGTGTGCGAGCCCATGAAGCGAGCCCTGCGTTGGTCCCGAACAGAGCCGCCGGTGGCGGTCTGGCCCGTCACAAGTGCAGCACCCTACCAGCCTCGACGGATGCCTGCAACCCTCAACAGAGCCAAAATCTCTGCAAAGAAGCTCTCTGCGGCTCGCACAAAGGGAGCACTGTGTTAGGGTCCTGCGCTCGTGGGTAGGGGAACGCGCAGGTGGGGACCGGTTCTCGTTGCGGTCCTGAGCGGGGCGGTTGCGGCAGGCGGCGGGTCCGCGCTGGGCCAGCCCAGTTCCCATGCCCCCTATCGACTGAAGGTCGACGCTGTCGCCTACTACCTGCCGGGAAAGACGGCACTCGGAGTGCCCGTGCGCAAGGGTGTCGTCGCGGTCGATCCGAAGCTCATCCCCCTGGGGACGCGCCTCCACGTGCCCGGCTATGGCCCGGCTCTCGCCGCAGACGTAGGGACGGCCATCAAGGGCCGGATCATCGACCTCTGGTTCCCGAGCACCGCAGCTGCCCGCAAATGGGGTCGCCGCACCGTGACGATCACGGTCTACCGCTAGGCAGCCTCTTGGCGCAAGACCGGAATCCGCTCGCGCGGAGTTCCGGCCGCGCGAAATCCCTGAAGGCGGCCGCTTCGCGGCCGCGGCGCTCCCTTCACGTCAGGCCTCTCCGCCCGTTCCGCCGTCGGCGGGGTTCGGACACACTTCATCCATGTTGCGAGCGCGCGTGACGGTGCTCGTCGTGGTGGCTACCGCGGCGCTCATGACGGCGACGTCAACGACGAGCGCGGCATCTCCCGAGCTCGCGACGTCGCTTCGACTGGCGCTTGCTGCACCCGACATCGATCCGCGTCGAACGGCCGCCCTGGCCGTCGACCTGGGGACGGGCAACGTCGTCTTCTCCGAGAACGCCGCGCTCGCGCTCATGCCGGCGTCCGCCGAGAAGTTGGCCGTGTCGTTCGCGGCTCTCCGGCTGCTGGGGCCAGGCTTTCGGTTCCGGACCGAGGTCGTCGGCTCCGGCGAGCTCGACGGGAAGACTTGGGACGGTGACCTTGCGCTCGTGGGGTTCGGAGATCCGACACTCGCGCCGAAGGACATCGCTGCGCTGGCTCGCGATGTCGCAGCGTGGGGGATTCGACATGTGGCAGGTCGCGTGCTCGGCGACGAGCGCCACTTCGACACGCGGCGCGACGCGCCCGGATGGAAGCCGTCCTACCTGGGAATCGAGTCGAGACCGCTCTCGGCCCTCTCGTTAGCGGAGGTCGAGTTCCGCGGAGCGAACGGCTCGGCCGCCGCGGCAGCCTCGGCGCTCACGGCCGCGCTCGAGCGGCGCGGCGTCTCCGTCGACGGCTCGCCGCGCGCGGGTGCCGCTCGCGCCGGTGGCCTCCCGCTCGCCATCGATCTCTCCGACCCGCTCGTCGCAATCATCCGGCACATGAACCGCGAGAGCGACAACTTCGTCGCCGAGATGGTCCTGAAGGAGCTGGGAGCTAGCGTCGCGCGGCGCGGCTCGACGAAAGCTGGAGCCGGCGTCGTTCGTGCCGAGCTCGCGGACGCCGGCGTCCCTATCGCCGGTGTTCGGATCGCGGACGGCTCGGGGCTCTCGCCCCGCGACCGGCTCACGGCGAGCGCGCTCGTCGGCATCCTGCGCGCGGGAACGCGGGACGTCTCGATCCGGGACGCCTTCGTGACGTCACTCTCCGTGGCCGGCATCTCGGGAACGCTCGAGAAGCGACTTGCCCGGCGGCCCACCCGCGGTCGCGTGATCGCCAAGACCGGAACGACCAACGCCGCGTCCGCCCTGGCCGGCTTCATCCGTCGACGCTACGTGTTCGCCGTCATCCAGAACGGGTCGCCCGTGCCGTACTGGTCCGCGCGCTCAGCCCAAGATCGCTTCGTGACACTCCTAGCGCGCTCGTAGCAACTGGGCGAAGTCCGCCTCGGAGAGGACGGGCACTCCGAGCTTCTCGGCCTTGGCCGCTTTCGAGCCGGGGGATTCGCCGACGACGACGCCGGTCGTCTTCGTCGAGACGGAGTCCGTGACCTTCGCGCCGAGTGCCTCGAGCGCCGATTTCGCCTGCTCGCGCGACCACGCCTCGAGCGTCCCAGTGATCACGTACTGGCTGCCGCTGAGCGGCCCTCCTGCAGGTTGCTCCGTTGCGGCGGCTGTCAGCTGGAGCCCGAGTGCGCGTAGCTCCTCGACGAGCGCGCGGTTTTCCTCGTCCGCGAACCACTCGGCAATCAGCTCGGCGCGATCTGGGCCGATGCCCTCGATCTCCTCGAGTTGCTCCTGTGACGCGTTCATGAGCGCATCCACGGTGCCGAAGTGCTGAGCGAGGCTTCGGGCGATGACCCACCCGACCTTCGGGATGTTCAAGCCGAACAGCACGCGCGAGAACGGCTGTTCCTTCGAGCGCTGGATCGACTCGAACGCGCGTGCTGCGGAGATCTCGGCGAAACCCTCGAGTGACTCAAGTTGCTCGACCGTCAGCCTGTAGAGATCGGGAAGTGAGCGGACGATGCCCTCGTCCCAGAGCTTCTTGACGGTGCTGCCACCGACGCTCTCGATGTCCAGTGCAGAGCCGACCCAGTGGTACAGCGTCTCGAGCCCGCGCGAGGGGCACGCACGGTTGGGGCAGCGATGCATGACCTCTCCAGCCGGCTTGACGATCTCGGCCTTGCAGAGCGGGCAGCGTTTGGGCATGCGCCACAGCCTCGAGCCGCGCTCGTGCTCGCCGGCTGGCCCCACGACCTGCGGAATGACGTCTCCGGCGCGCTGGACGATGACGAGGTCGCCCTCGCGGATGTCCTTGCGGCGGATGTCGTCCTCGTTGTGCAGCGTCGCGCTCGAGACGGTGACGCCGCCGACGTGGACGGGCTCGAGCTCAGCCAGCGGATTGAGTACCCCGGTGCGCCCGACCCGGACGTGGATCTTGTGGAGACGCGTGACCGCGGACGTGGGCGCCCACTTGTAGGCGCGGGCAAACCGGGGACGCTCGTGCAACGAACCGAGACGCTCCTGCTGGTCGAACGAGTCGACCTTGATGACGATCCCGTCGATCTCGTAACCGAGGCCGTCGCGTCGCGCCTCCCAGGTCTCACACGCCTTCGCCACCTCGTCGATCGACTCGAACCGCTCGGCGTGGGGGTTCGTGCGGAACCCGCGCTCCCGCAGCCACGCGAGCGCCTCCCACTGCGTCGCTGGCCCGGAGCCACGAATGACGCCGATGCCATACGCGAAGATCGACAGAGGACGCTCCGCCGTCACTGCCGGATTCAGCTGCCGGAGCGAGCCTGCCGCGGCGTTGCGCGCGTTTGGAGCCGGCTTCTTACCGGCCTCGATCTGCGCTTCGTTGAAGCGGTCGAAGCCCTCGAGCGGGAAGTAGATCTCACCTCGGACCTCCAGGAGCTCCGGCGACTCGCCCCTCTTCGCTCCGAGCATACGGAGCGGAATCGCGGCGATGGTCCGCAGGTTCGCAGTCACGTCCTCGCCGCGAAGGCCGTCGCCGCGCGTGGCTCCTCGTACGTAGACGCCGTTCTCGTACACGAGCGACACCGCGGAGCCGTCGATCTTCGGCTCGATCACGTAGGCCACAGGCTCGTCGGTGCCGAGGCGTTTACGCACGTCGTCGGCCCATTTCGAAAGCGCCTCGGCGGTCGTCACCTTTTCGAGCGAGCCCATCGGCGAAAGGTGATCGACCTTCCGGAAGCCCTCAGCTGGCGGCGCGCCGACGCGTTGGGTCGGCGAGTCGGGCGTGACGAGCTCGGGGTGCGCCTCTTCGATCGACTTCAGCTCGTCGAAGAGCGCGTCGTAGGCGGCATCGAGGATCTCCGGATCGTCGAGAACGTGGTAGCGGTAGTTGTGGTGCTCGATCAGCCGCCGGAGCTCGGCGGCGCGCTTCTCCACGGAGACGGCCTCA
>JAERMP010000038.1 GCA_016844515.1 Thermoleophilia bacterium
GATGGTCGAAGCTCCCGCGCCGCTCGTTGGCGAGCTCCATGACCGCTCCGACGTAGTCCTTCGGGACGATGACCGACGCCTTGACGTACGGCTCTTCGATCTCGTCGAGCTCGCGCGGCATCTCCGCCGGGTTGTGCACCTCGACGATCTCGCCGGTCCGCGTCATGGCCCGATACGCAACGGTCGGTGCCGTGATCAGGAGGTCGAGATCGAACTCGCGCTCGAGTCGCTCGCGGACGATCTCCATGTGCAGAAGACCGAGGAACCCGCAGCGGAAGCCGAAGCCGAGCGCCTGCGACGTCTCGGGCTCGTAGGAGAGCGATCCGTCGTTGAGCTTGAGCCGCTCGAGCGCGTCCCGAAGCTCGGGGTAGTCGTCGGAGTCGGTCGGGAAGATCCCGGCGAAGACCATCGGCTTGACGTCCTGGTAGCCCCCCGACGCGCAGGCTCGACACGTCCTTGAGGCCCGTCACGACGTAGCCGACTTCGCCGGCGCCGAGCGAGGCGACTGGCTCGCGAGCCGGAGCCATTACGCCAAGCTCTTCGGCCTCGAACGCCGTTCCTTGCGCCATCGCGCGGAGCGGCTCCCGCGTCTCGAAGCGACCGTCGACGACTCGAACGAACGCGACGACGCCGCGGTACTGGTCATACGAAGAGTCGAAGATGAGCGCGCGCGCAGGCGCGTCGGCATCGCCGGTCGGTGCCGGAATCCGCTCGATGATGGCGTCGAGGACCTCCGGTACGCCCTCGCCCGTCTTCGCCGAGATCCGAAGCACTCGATCGGGAGACTCGCCGAGAAGCTCACCGAGCTCTTTCGAGGAGCCTTCCGGATCGGCTTGAGGTAGATCGATCTTGTTGACGGCGGGGACGATCTCGAGCAGCCCGTCGATCGCGAGGTACGCGTTGGCGAGGGTCTGGGCCTCGATCCCCTGGGCCGCATCGACGACGAGCAGCGCGCCCTCGCACGCCTGTAGCGAGCGCGACACCTCGTACGTGAAGTCGACGTGTCCCGGAGTGTCGATCAGGTTGAGCTCGTGTCCA
This sequence comes from Thermoleophilia bacterium, assembly GCA_016844515.1. The sequence goes on from JAERMP010000038.1 coordinate 1,039, forward strand.
CGCCAGCGCACACGGACGGCCTGGGCCTTGATGGTGATGCCGCGCTCGCGCTCGAGCTCCATCGTGTCGAGCACCTGCTCGCGCATCTCGCGCTGTGTGAGCGCACCGGTCAGCTCGAGGATGCGATCCGCCAGCGTCGACTTGCCATGGTCGATGTGCGCGATGATCGCGAAGTTGCGAATGCGGTCTTGCTCCATAGGAATCAGCGCTGGTCGGGGGCGGGTGCCCGTTCAGGGGATGTTGCCGTGTTCCCGCCGCACGAAAAGCAAGTCAGGCAAGGACGCAAGGAGCGCCCATATTGGAGATATGGGTGCGACTGAGGACGCAGCATGGCGCAGCTTTGCAGTCGGCGGGGACATGGAGGACATTCCCTGAAGGGGCACTACCGCTGGGCTCGCAACAGTAGCAGCGCCTCGAGCTCGCGAAGCCCCAGCGCTCGGGCGATTCCGAGGTACATGAGTCCGCCGGCGGCAAGACCCGCTCCGAGAGAGACGAGCTGGGCGATCAGGGACTCCCCTAGCCAAGCATCGAGCCCGTACCAAACGAGGAACGCCGCCGCCGCCGCGAGCGTCGCCGCGAACGCGACGCGAGCGACCACACCGAGCGTCCTGCCGACGTGCTCGAGCCCGAGCCGCCGGCGCATCATCACGAGGAGGACGGTCGCAGCGACCACGTTCACGGTCGACGTCGCGAGCGGGATCCCCCAGATTCCGAGGCGATAGAAGATCGTGTCGAAGGTGGCGTTGAGCGCGACCGCACCGAGGGCGATCGCGGTCGGCGTCCAGTTCGTCTGCACGGCGTAGAAGCTGCGGTTGAGGATCAGCATCCAGCCGTTGAAAACGAGGCCGATCGAGAACGCCTGCAGGCACTGGGCGACGATCACGGTGTTCTCGGCGGTGAACTCACCACGCTGGTAGACGAGACGTACGATCGGCTCGGCGAGCACGATCGAGAGCAGGCCTGCGGGGACGAGGAGAAAGGCGATCTGGCGCAGCCCTCCGTCGAGCGCGCGCCGCATGCCCGCCGTGTCCCCTCTCGCAGCCATGCGCGCGAGCATCGGGAAGAGAACGGTCGTGACCGCGACGGCGAAGATGCCCTGCGGGAGCATGTAGAGCCGGAACGCCTTGTCGATCGCGGCCGGCGCGAGCTCGGGATCGAGGAGCCGCGACGCGAACAGCGTGTCGACGAGGAAGTTCACGTTCACGAGTCCGATCGTGAGAGTCACCGGGAGCATCAGCCCAAGCACTCGACGCACCGCGGGATCGCGCCAGTCGATCACCATCGTGAGGCTGCCGTCGAGCCGTCGCAGCCACGGGATCGGCAGCAGCAGCTGAACGAGAGTCCCGACGACCACCACTGCGGCGTAGAGGTACAGCTGGCCGCTCTCGTCGTCGATCCGCGGGACGCCGATGACGAGCCCGAGGATGATCACCAGGTTCCACGCGACCGGAGCGAGCGCCGGAAGCGCGAAGTGGTGGTACGTGTTCAGGATCCCGACGACGATCCCGGAGAGTCCGAGGAGGACGACGATCGGGAAGAGGACACGTGAGAGGCCGACCGCGAGGTCGAAGTCGCCACCGGGATCGCCGAAGGGCCGCATGAGAAGCGGTGCGAGCAGGATGAAGAGGGCAGTAATCCCGCCCAGGACGAGGAGCGTCAGCCAGAAGAGAGTCGATGCGACGCGCCACGCTCGCTTCTTCTCGCCGCGTTCGAGCAGCTCGCTGAAGACCGGGACGAACGCGCCCGAGAGCGCAGCATCGGCAACGAGAGCGCGCACGAGGTTCGGGATCTGAATCGCGACGGTGAAGGCGTTGATGAGCCCCGAGACTCCGAAGTAGTACGCGCTGACCATCTCGCGCATGAGGCCGAGAACTCTCGAGACGGCTGTGGCGAGCGAGAAGACCGCGGTCGAGCGCGCGATCCGGCGGCTGTGGCCGCTCTCCCCCGCTGGCGGAGGCGTCGTCGTGTTCGAAGGGTTCTCCATGAGCCGTTGTCCGAAGCCGATTCTCCCAGCAGGTCCTGCTACCATCGCCCGGCCCGCAGCTGCGGGCGTTTTCTCGAATGGCCAACATCAAGCAACAGAAAAAGCGCGTCCGCATCCAGGCGAGGCAGCGCCTCGAGAACCTCCGCTACCGCTCGACGATCAAGACGCTCACGAAGCGCCTCGAGACTGCCGCCGCCGACGGCGATGCCGACCAGATCGCGGGCGAGCATCGCGAGCTCGTCCGCACGATCGATCGAGCGACGACGCGCGGCGCTCTCCATCGCAACACGGCCGCGCGAAAGAAGTCGCAGGCCGCGAAGATCGCCGCCGGCACCGCTTCCTAGCCCGGATCTTTCATCCGGCGTGATCGCGATGCGCGCGTCCGGGGCGCCGGGACGCGCGGCAGACGGATCGTGCAGGCCGAGGCCTGTGCGACCCGGATGCCGCGTGAAGCGCACCGGCCGGGGTGCGGCCCGCCCGGCGAAGCCGGGCTGGCCGAAGTCCGGACGGGGAGCGGCCCGGCGGGCCGGACGGGATGTAGCGCCCGCGTCAGATGAAAGATCCGGGCTAGCGCAACCTACGCGACGCGCGTGGCTCCCGGCCGACGCGTGAGATCGACGAGTGCCCGCTGGACCTCGAGATCCGCAGCGAGGCGGCTCTGACCCTTGAGCGCTCCATCGAGCTCCGCGAGACGCACGACGGCGTCGTGCAGCTCCTCGGCCGAGAACCCCTCGGCCTGTTCGGAGAGCTTCTGTGCGCGAAACGGGTGCATACCGAGCTCTGCGGCCGCCTCCTTCGAACCGACACCGCGCCTGTTGAAACGCTTCAGCGTTGCGAGGCGAGTCACGTGGCCCGTCATCGCTCCTGCCATACGAGCGGCGACGTCACGACGCGACCGGTCGTCCTTCTCGAAGATCGCTTCGCTAAGAGCAACGGCCGACGAGCCGTCACGGGTGCCGAGTGCATCGGTCAGGACGTAGAGCGGCTCCTCGCCGGACGGGGCTGCGAGGGCTAGAACCTCCCGCTCGCCCACAGGCTCGCCGGCCGCCCAGGTCGCGATCTTGTCGATCTCCGCAGCAAGAGCTTGTGGGTCTTCACCGACGATCTGAACGAGCGCCGCAGACGCCTCGGGCTCCGCTTGCACTCCCCGTTGTCGGAACTGCTCGGCGACCCAGCTCTGCAGGCCTTTCTTGGCGACGGCGAACTCCAGGATCTGCCCCGCCTTGGCACACGCCTTCCAGAGGGCCGTCGTCTTCTTGACGTCCTCGCCGACGAGAGCGAGCACGGTATCGGGCGCAGGATTCGCCAGATAGGAGCTCACTGCCTCGACATCGGCGGCTTTCCAACCCCCTTTGCGCCGTTGGTCCGAGTCCCGTCGGCCGTCGACATCCTCGATGACGACCAGCCTCGCGTCACCGAAGAGGCTTCCGGCGTTGCAGAGCGCGACCGCGCTCTCGCCGGAGGTGTCCAGCGCGCTCGCGACATCAATTGCCTCCGGGACGAAGTGCTTGCGAAGCCGCGCGAGCGCCGTCTCGATCTTCGGGCGGTCGCTGCCCGTCAGCAGGTAGACGGGCTTGTCGGGAGCATCTGCCAAGGCGCCTCTACCCTAGCCTCTGCGCGCGACCGGAATCCGCTCGCGCGGATCCACCAACTGGTTGATGCTGGGGGAACCTCCCGGTTCCCCCAGGCCCCTTCCACTGGTCCGCTTCGCGGACAAGGCGCTCCGCGCCTTCCCTGAAGGCGTCCGCTTCGCGGCCGCGGCGTTCGGTTTCACGTCAACGCCTAGCCGTGCGTGCGGACCCGAAGCTGCCGCCCGTCGGACTCGACGACGACCCGGCCGTCCAGGTCAGTTCTGTAGACGGTGATCCCTGGTGACGCGGCGAGCGCCGCGAGCGTCTCCGCTCGTGGGTGCCCGTAGTCGTTGTTCCGTCCACACGAGATGACCGCGATCCGCGGACGAAGTACGCGTAGTTCGTCGTCGAGGCCGGGATCTGCGGACCCGTGGTGGGCAACCTTGAGGATTTCGATCCCGCTGAGCGGCAGGCTGGCGGTGACGTCGGATTCGGCATCGGCGGTAAGCAGGACGTCCGTTTCGCCATACGTCGCGACAAGTACGAGTGCATTCAGGTTCGGATCCTCGGAGGAACCGCCGGCATCAGGCGGCCAGACTGCACGAAGGAGCAAGCCGCCTACCTTGAACTCCGACCCGGCTCGCACGACGTGGATCGGTACGCGCCGTTCTCGCGCAGCAGCGACGGCTTCCTCGCGATCGGGGCCGGTGGCCGCCAGCCCGGGGTCGAGGACGGCGCCGACACGAAGCTGTCGAATGACGTCTCCCGCTCCGCCGACGTGATCGCGCTGGGGGTGCGTGAGCACCAGAGCTGAGAGCCCGCGGATTCCCATGCGAGCCAACTGGCCGGCGACATCGGCCTCGGGCGGGCCCTGGTCAACCAACACGCGCGCGCTCGGAGTCTCGAGAAGGACGGAGTCACCCTGCCCGACATCGAGGAACGTCACCCGCAGCCCGGTGGGCTGATGCCAGGTGGGCGCGGGCCGGACCGCCCACCAGCCGGCGATCGCGACGACGACGGCGCCGCCGAGAACCACTGCCAGCACCGGCCGGCGCGCCCCTGACCGTCGCGTAGCTCGGCTCAGGCCGAGCCAGACCGCCGCAAGAGCGAGCGCACCTGCGAGCGCCGTCTTGGCTCCAATCTGTGCGGACGGCAGCGACGCGACGAGTCGCGCGACGAGCTCGAGCCAAGCAGCCGCCCAACCCGCGAGCCACCCGAGCGCAGCCGCCACGCCGGGAGCGAACGGATCGACCGCACCGGCCAGGAGGCCGAGCCCGAGGACGAGCGGGACAGCAGGCTCCGCGAGCACGTTCGCCGGGACCGTGTACAGGGGAGCTTGGCCGAAGTGGAGAAGGACGATCGGCGCCGTGACGACGCCGCAGACGACGGCGACACCCAGGACCTCGGCGAGCCGAGTCGGCAACGGATAGCCGCGCAGGCGATCCCGCACTCGCGGCACGCCGACGAAGATCCCCGCGACCGCGGCGAACGAAAGCTGGAACCCCGGCTCGAAGACGGAGGTCGGCGCCCACACGAGGAGTACGAGCGCGCCGAGTGCGAGGAAGTGCCAGCGATCCCGCGGCCGCGCCACCAGCCAGGCGAGCGACGCCAGCGCTCCCGCCACTCCGGCTCGTACCACCGACGGCTGCCAGCCGACCGCGAGCACATACAACCCGATCCCTCCCATCGTCGCGAGCTCCCGCGCGACCCGTGGGAGCCGCAGCAGCCAGCCGAGCCCATAGATCCCGAGCGCAAGGAACGCAACGTTCTGTCCCGAGACGGCGAGAAGGTGGTACAGGCCAGACGCCCGGAAGTCGTCGCGGATCTCGCTCGAGAGCCCCTCGTCTTCGCCGAGGACCACGCCGAGCACAAGCGCACGACGAACACCGCCGACTCCGCGCCCGACCGCCCGCTCGACACGATCCCGGAGGCGGTCTCCGACGCCGGCAATGCCCCCTCGAGTACCGATTTGCCGCCAGGTGCCGCCGCGGAGGACGACGTGGATTCCCTGGCGCGCCAGCCACGCCCGCTCGTCGAATCCGCCCTCGGGCTCGCGCGGCTCGGTGACGCGAACGACGGTCTCGAGGATCGCGCCGCGCGGCGGTGATCGGCCGACCGGGAGCAGAAGCAGAACCCGCTCTCGGACACGCGATTCGGCGAATCGTCTCACGTCAGCCTGTACGCGGACGGCCCACGAGGTCGTTCGCGCGGGACCGACGACGACGAGCTCTGCAGATGCGGACTCGCCGATCTCGTGCGAAAGCGCGCTCGAGGCCATGGCGTCGAGCCGCAGTCCTCCCCACCACAAACCCGCGATGACGAGAGCGGCCCCGACCGCGACGACGCGACCTCTGCCGGTGAGTAGGGCGACCGCTGCCAGCGCAAGGCACCCGGCCAGGGCAAGTACGTGGTCCGGGACCGACACGACGTTGGAGGCAACGAGCCCGGCGCAGGCGGCGCCCACCAACAACGAGGGCCAGTGTTGCTCGACGACTCGCCTCACGGGGTCACGAGGTCGCGCAGCTGCTCGATCCGCGTGGGCCCGATGCCGGGTACCGCGTCCAGGTCGTCGACCGATCTGAACGGACCGTGCTCGGCTCGGTAGTCGAGGATCTTCTGCGCGGTGATCGGCCCCACCCCGGGGAGCTCGTCGAGTTGGTCGGCCGTGGCCGAAGACAGGCTCAGCTTGCGCCCGAGGCCGACAGTCCCGGAGGCCACATCTGCGGAGGGATCGGCGCCGGTCGCCTCGAGAGCCTGGGACGCTGCCGCTCGTCGCGGTACGAGAACCTGGATCCCGTCGACGAGCGGAGCGGCGAGATTGAGCGCTGCCAGCTCGGCGCCGCGTGTAGCGCCGCCCGCACGGGAGACGGCGTCCGCCACACGCGCCCCTTCACGGAGGCGATAGAGACCAGGCCGACGCACGGCGCCCACGACGTGGACGACGAGCGCGCTCCGAGCCGGCGCCTGCGCAACGGGCTCGAGCGGAGCGACGACGTCAGGTGCGCTCGCCGTTCCCGCCTGCGCCAGTCGGTGCCCGGCAAGCGCAAGAACGAGGAGCAACACACTGAGCACAACCAGCGCGGTCGACCGCGAGACGGCGACGAACGGCATGCATGAATCGTCGCCTCACCTGGATCACAGGTGGGACACGGCTTCGTGTCGAGTGCGTGCCAATCCGCAGCCCCGAGTCAGACCGCGTGCGTCTGCCAGAGCTTCAGGTTACGAAGCTGACGAGCTTGCCGGGGACGACGATCGTGCGTACCACTTCGTCGCCGTCGAGATACGACTGCACCCGCTCCGAGGCGCGCGCGAGCGCGACGAGCTCGTCATCGGCCAGCTGAGGCGAGACGTGCAGCCGATCGCGGACCTTCCCGTTCACCTGCACGACGACCTCGACCGTCTCGACCTCGAGTAGCGCCGGGTCGGCTACCGGCCATGGGGCCTCCCACAGCCGCTCATGCCCGAGGCGCTCCCAGAGCTCCTCGGCGATGTGCGGCGCGTACGGCTGGATGAGCGATACGACCGTCTCGGCGGCGAGACATGAATCTGGGCCCGTCGTGTTCTTCGAGAGCTCGTTGACGAGCTCCATCATCGCCGCGATCGCCGTGTTGAAGGCGTAGCGCCGCCCGATGTCGTCGGAGACCTTCGCAATGGTCGCGTGCGCCTTGCGCGCGAGCGTGCCCCCCTCGGGCGCGTCCGAAGGCGTACCCTCCACAACCTCGCTTACCACCCTCCAGAGACGGCGGACGAATCGGGCCATACCCTCGACGGCCTCCTCGGTCCACTCCATATCCTCGTTTGCAGGCCCGAGGAAGAGGATGTTCAGGCGGCATGCATCCGCCCCGTAGCGCTCGATGAAGTCGTCCGGCCCGACGACGTTCCCGGCCCGCTTCGACATCTTCGTCCTGCCGACCGTCACCCAGCCGTTGGAGAAGAACCGCGCGAACGGCTCCCGGAAGCCGACGAGCCCGAGGTCGTTCAGCACCTTGACCCAGAAGCGGGCGTAGATCATGTGCATCGTCGCGTGGTCGACGCCGCCGATGTACAGGTCGACCGGGTTCCAGTAGTCGACCGCTTCGCGAGCGAACGGCGCCGTATCGTTGCGGGCGTCGCAGTAGCGGAGGAAGTACCAGGACGAGTCGACGAACGTGTCCATCGTCTCGGTCTCGCGTCGCGCGGGCTGCTCGCAGCGCGGACAGGGAACGTTGACCCACTCCTCGGCCTGCGCGAGCGGTGGCTTCCCCTTCGGTTTGAAGTCCTCGATGTGGGGCAGGAGCACCGGCAGCTCATCCTCCGGCACCGGGACGATTCCGCACGCGTCGCAGTAGACGACAGGGATCGGGCAGCCCCAGTAGCGCTGCCGCGAGAACCCCCAGTCGCGCAGGCGGTAGTTGATCGTCGGCCGGCCGCGGCCGTCGCTTGCAAGTTTCTCGACGATCCTGCGACCGCCCTCGGCCGCGGGCAGCCCGTCGAACTCCGCGGAGTTCACGAGCACTTCGCCCTCGGTGTGCCCGACATACGCCGTCCCGGAGTCCACCTCGTCGTCGACAGGACGGATGACGTGTCGCACCGGAAGCCCGAACGCAGCGGCGAAGTCGAAGTCGCGCGGGTCGTGCGCGGGCACGGCCATGATCGCGCCTGTCCCGTAGTCCATCAGCACGTACTCCGCGACGAACACGGGCAGCCGCTCGCCGTTCACCGGGTTGACCGCATGAAGCCCCGTGACGACGCCTGTCTTCTCCTCCGCCGCCGCGCGCTCCTCGGTCTTCTTCGCAGCAGCGCGCCGGACGTACTCGCGGACTTCGGCGGAGTCGATCCGCGCCACGAGCTCGTGTTCGGGCGCCAGCACGAAGAACGTCGCGCCATAGAGCGTGTCAGGACGGGTCGTGAACACGGGTACGTCCTCGTTCAACTCCTCGATCCGGAAGAGAATCTCGGCGCCCTCCGAGCGGCCGATCCAGTTCCGCTGGCGCGCCTTGATCGACTCGGGCCAGTCGACCGTCTCGAGATCGTCGAGCAGCGCCTGCGCGTAATCGGTGATCCGGAAGAACCACTGCTCCATCAGGCGCGACTCGACCTCGGCGCCGCAACGCTCGCAGTGGCCGTCGTGCACCTGCTCGTTCGCGAGCACCGTCTGGTCCACGGGGCACCACTTGACTGGCGCCCCCTTCCGGTAGGCGAGCCCGCGCTCGTAGAACTTCAGGAACTGCCACTGCTGCCAGCGGTAGTACTCGGGGTCGTGGGTCGAGAGCTCGCGCTGCCAGTCGTAGGCCCAGCCGACCCGGTGCATCGAACGCTTGATGTGCGCGATGTTCCGCTCGACGATCTCACGCGGGTGGCCACCCTCGCTGATCGCCGCGTTCTCGGCCGGCAGGCCGAACGAGTCGAACCCTTGCGGGTGGAGCACGCGCATCCCGTTGCGGCTGCGGAAGCGCGTGACGACGTCGCCGATCGTGTAGAGGAGCACGTGGCCCATGTGCAGCGTCCCCGACGGATACGGGAGCTGCTCGAGCACGTAGCTCTTCCGAGCGCCATCGTCCTTCGAGGGCTCTGGATTCGACACCTCGAAAGCGCGTTCGTCGGCCCAGATGCGCTGCCATTTCTCCTCGATCGCCTTCGGCTCGTACTTGTCCATCGCTCGTCTCAGTTCGGCTGTGTTCATTTATGGGGGAACAAAAAAGCCTCTCGCGCGAGAGGCTCCGTGAGAACGCTCGCGGCTTTCGCCGCGCCCGTTCCCTGACCTACGGAAGAAGCTGCCACATGAGCCGAAAAGCGTAACAGGCAGAATCGCTGGATGCTCGAGCTCTTCCCGGACACCGCTCGCATCGACCGCGGGGAGCTCTCGCTCGGAGGAACGCGCGCATCCGAGCTCGCCGACCGCTACGGGACGCCTCTCGTCGTCTACTGCGAGAGCACACTTCAGGGACAGGCCCGCGAGATCCTCGCGGCGGTTCCGAATGCCCTCGTCTTCTACGGCTCGAAGGCATTCCCGAACGTTGCTGTCCTCGGGCTCCTGGCGGACGAGGGTATCGGCGCGGACGTCTCGACACTCGGCGAGCTCACGTTCGCACGTGCAGCCGGGATCGAGGGTGAGCGGCTCGTCGTGCACGGAAACGCGAAGTCAGACGAGGAGCTCCGCGCAGCAGCCGAGGCCGGAGCGACGGTCGTACTCGACGCAGAGGACGAGGTCGAGCGCGCAGCTGCCGCAGGTGTCGGCCGCGTGCTCGTTCGTGTGACACTCGGTGTCGAGGCGGACACCCACGAGGCGATCCGGACAGGGCACCACGGCTCGAAGTTCGGCGTTCCGCAAGACCATGCGCTGCGAGCGGTCGAGCGCGCTTCGGAGCTCGGCCTGGACGTCGCCGGCCTCCACGTCCACGTCGGCTCGCAGCTCGCTGACACCGCTGCGCACGAGGCGACGATCGAGCTCCTCGCGATCTTCGCCGCACGCTGTCGCGACGAGCTGGGCTGGACGCCGGGCCTCGTGAACGTCGGCGGGGGGTTCGCCGTTCGTCACGTCATCGAAGAGCCCGACGCACCGCTCGGAGACCTCGCACAGGGCGTTGCGCTGTCCGTCGAGCGCGCCTGGAGCGGGCACGGCCTTGCGGCGCCGCGGCTCGCATTCGAGCCCGGCCGCGCGCTCGTGGGACGCGCCGGCGTGACCTTGTACCGAGTACGCACCGTCAAGCGGCTCGACGGCGTGACGTGGGTCGCGGTCGACGGGGGCATGTCCGACAACCCACGCCCCGAGCTCTACGGCGCGCGCTACACCGCGCTCGCGGCGACTCGCGCCGACCAGCCCGCCACGGAGGCCGTCAGCATCGCCGGCCTTCACTGCGAGTCAGGTGACGTGCTGATCGACGACGTCTCCCTACCTCCGCCGCGGCCGGGGGATCTTCTGGCAGTTCCGGCGACAGGCGCCTACACGCTGGCGATGAGCTCCAACTACAACGCCACGCCGCGGCCGGCCGCAGTGCTGGTCCGAGACGGCGAGGCCCGCGTGATCCGCCGCCGCGAGACGATCGACGACCTGCTCGCACAGGAGAACCTGTCGGCCTGAGCCCCGTTCGCGGGTTCCGTCATCGTCAGGGCACGATCTCCACGATGTCGCCGTCGGCGACGATGTGCGCACGACCGACACGTTGCCCGTCGAAGCGTGCGGAAGGTCCCCAGATGCGCGCGGCGTGGAACCTCGTCGCCAACTCGTGGTGGATCGCGTGCGCTACGTCCTCGACGGTCGCTCCGGGCCGGAATGCGAGCGGTTCGTCGTCGACGTCCCCTCCGTGGCGCAGGTAAACGCGCAGGAGTCCGAGCAGACGCCAGACCGCGTCGCGAAGCCGGTCGAGGCTCGAGTCGTCGAGAACCGACACGGAAACCACGTCGAGATGGGGGAACGCGGCCGCGAGACGCCCGACGTCCCCTTCCTCCGCCTCGTCGACCTTCGTGACCGCAAGCAGGGCGGGCAGCGCGATACCCGCCGCCTCGACCTCATCCTGCAGGCTGGTCAAGACGCTAGGCGACGTCGAAGCAACGTGGCAGTAGACGATCGCGTCTGCGTTACGGAGCACGCCGAGTAGTGCACGACCGCCTCCCCGGTCCTCGGCGGCTCCCTCGAGCAACCCCGGGATCTCGACCAACTGGACGCGCACACCGCCGATTCGCGTCACCGCCGCCACAGGACGTGTCGTCGTGAACGCGTAGTCGCCGGTCTTGATCTGAATCTGCGAGAGCGCCTGCAGGAGGGACGACTTCCCGGCGTTGGGCGGGCCGACGAGCGCGACCTGCGCCGCGCCTTCTCGACGAACTGCGATCGTGTCGCGGTGGATGACCTTCGTGCGGACGCGCGTTCGCTCGATCTCGTGGTTGAGCCACTTCCGGATGTCGGCGTACGGGCCGCTCCGATAATCGGGCAGCTCGTCGAGGAGCGCGCGCAGGACGCGGACGCGCTCGGTGCCCTCTGTGCCGACCAGCCGGCGCTTGGC
>JAERMP010000174.1 GCA_016844515.1 Thermoleophilia bacterium
GCGGCCGACGCGCTCCGGCCGTTCGCTCCCAACGCCGTGACCGACGTCACCGGCTTCGGACTTCTCGGACATACGCACGAGCTCGCATCGCGGAGTGGCGTGCGCGCGATCCTCGACGCAGCGGCCCTTCCGTCTCTACCGAGTGCGCTGGAGCTTGCGCAGGACGGCGTTCGCACCGGTGGAGATCGATGGAACCGCGCGTATGCGGGCCCACACGTCGAGAGCCAGGTCGAACCCGCACTCGAAGCGCTCGCGTACGACCCGCAGACCGCCGGGGGCCTTCTCGTCTCGATGCCCAGCGAGCGGGCCCCCGTCCTCGAGGCGACGTTCTCGGCCGAAGGCCTCCTCCTACGCCGCATCGGTCGGGTCGAAGCCGGCGCGGGTGTCGTCCTGCAGCATTGAACGTCGCGGTCATTCGAGCGAGGACGTTGTCAGCGCGTGGCTTCCTTCGCCTGGCGGGGGCGTCCTGTGTCGCTCTCTTCCTCGTCGTGACGTCCGGCGCGTTCGTCCGGCTCACGGGCTCAGGGCTCGGATGTGAGAACTGGCCGAGCTGTGGGGACAAGCCGTACCCGGAGCAGGGCTATCACGCCTTCATCGAGTTCGGCAATCGGCTGATCGCTCTCGTCGGCATCGTGCTCACGCTCGTGACGTGGCTCGCCTCGCGACGGGTCGACGGGCTGTCGCGCAATGCGAGGTTGGCGGCGCTCGGCGCGTTCCTCGTGGCCGCAGCACAGATTCCGATGGGCGGGATCACGATCGCCCTCGATCTCCACCCGCTCGCGGTCATGACCCACTTTCTGCTCGGGCTGGCCGTCGTCGGGCTCGCCGTGATCGTCGTGCTCGAGGCATGGAGCCTCGTGGCCGGGCTCGCCGCTCCTGCGGGCGCGCGGTGGCTCCGGCAGGTGGTGAGCTGGATCGGCCTACCGGCTTGCGCCGTCCTCGTCGTGACGGGTGCCGTCGCCACGGCCTCGGGCCCACATCCGGGCTCGAGCGAGGACGTCGAGCGCCTCGGCATCGCCATCACGGAGACGGTGTACGTCCACGTGCGAGTGGCCGCCGCGTTCGGGATCGGCGTTCTCGTCCTCGGCTGGCTCCTCTGGCGGCTGCGCACGAGCTACCCGGGCGTGGTGCGGCTCTGGGGTCTCCTGCTTGCCGCGCTCGTGGCGCAGGCGATCCTCGGCGAGGTTCAGTACCGAAGCGCGCTGCCCTGGGGGCTCGTACTCGTCCACGTCTTTCTGGCGGCGACGATCTGGGCTCTCAGCTTGGCGCTGGCGTACATCCTCTGGCGGCCACCTTCCGTCCTGACCCGCGGTCAGTAAGCTCCTCGAATGGCCCAGGAACTGAGGATCTACGAGCGTCCGACGCTCGAACGGCCGATCCTCATCGGTGCTTTCAGGGGCTGGAACGACGGCGGTCACGCGGCAACACTCGCCGCGGGGTATCTCGCGCGACTGTGGGGCGCGCGGAAGTTCGCCGACATCGATCCCGAGCTCTTCGTCGACTTCCAGGCGACTCGGCCGATGGTCTCTCTCGAGGAGGGAACCACGCGAAAGATCGAATGGCCTGAGAACACGTTCTTCAGCGCGCCGATTCCAGGAGCGAACCGCGACGCGATCCTGCTCGTGGGCGTCGAGCCCAATTACCGCTGGCGCACCTTCAGCGAGCTGATCGCCGATCTCGCGCGCGATCTCGGGGTCGAGCTCGTGGTGACGCTCGGCGCGCTGCTTGCAGATGTGCCACACACTCGACCCTCACCCGTGACCGGAGCGGCGACCGACCCACAGCTCGTCGACGAGCTCGGCCTGCAGCTCTCGCGCTACGAAGGCCCGACCGGGATCGTCGGCGTGCTGCTCGACGCCTGCCGGCGGGCGAACATCCCGTCGGTCAGCCTCTGGGCGGCGGTTCCGCATTACGTCCAGCTCGCGCCGAGCCCTCGAGCGGCCCGTGCGCTGTGCGAACGACTCGCCGCGGTCATCTCGACCGAGATCGACATCGGAGAGCTCGCCGAGGCCGAGGCCGAGTACGTCGAACAAGTGTCGCAGGCTGTTGCCACCGACTCCGACACCGCGGCCTACGTCGAGGAGCTCGAGCACCGTGCTGACTCGCTCGACTGGCTCGAGGAGTCCGGAGGTCTCCCGTCTGGCGATGTGCTTGCGGCCGAGATCACTCGCTTCCTGCGGGATCGCGAAAAGAACGGAGACGGCGAGCCGGAGACCGGCGGACCGGGTTGATAGTGCGCAAGACCGAAATCCGCGAGCGCGGAGTTCCGATTGCGCGAACATCCCTGAAGGCGGTCGCTTCGACCGCAGCGCTTGCGTCCTCCTCAGCCCAGGCTTTTCTTACCGGCACATAGGCGAAAGACAACTTGGCCGTCGACCGCCAGCGATGGCGAGTTGCACCCGGAGCTTGTCCCACAAATCCGCGCGTGAGATCCTGGAGAGGGCCAGTCTGCCGCGGTCCGACTCCCACCGCCTGCCGTTCGCCGCGGCTTACGAGTGCCCGAAGCGGATGTCGGGCAGCCAGCGGTCGAGCCAGGCGGGCAGTGCCCAGGCCGAGCGTCCCAGGAGGCGGAGCGCCACCGGCATCAGCACGAGCCGGATGAGCGCCGCGTCGAGCAGCACGGCGATTCCCAGGATGACGCCCATCTCCTTCGGCGGCAGCGGCCCCGAGAGTGCGAAGGTGAAGAATATGGCGACCATGACGGCGGCGGCGGCGAGGATCACGCGGCCCGAGTGCGCGACCCCGCCGATCGCGGCCTCCTTCGCGTCGCCCGTGCGATCCCAGTGCTCCTTGGCCGAGGCGAGCAGGAAGACGGTGTAGTCCATCGAGATCGCGAAGATCATGGCGAAGAAGAACACGGGACCCCAGGCGTTGAGGAAGCCCTGTGACTCGAAGCCGAAAATGCCGGCGCCGTGGCCGTCCTGGAAGATCAGCTTCGCGATCCCGAAGGCAGCCCCGGTGGCGAGCAGGTTCGTGACCACGCCCACTGCGGCGATCACCGGCGCCTGCAACGCCAGCAGCAGGAGCAGGAAGCCGAGGACGAGCACGACGCCGATGACGAGCGCCGTGCGGGCGCCGAGCGCGCCCTCGAGATCGTGGTTCTCGGCAGCGGCACCGCCGACGAGCGCTCCGGCGGGGAGCGTTGCGCGCAGACGGTCGATCGTCGCTCCGACCGACGGGTCCGATGGGTCCGCCGTCGGCGTGGCGAGGAACAGCCCCTCGAGGCCGGACTGCGACGTCGTCGCCGGGGCGACGCCGACGATACCCGGATCCTCGTCGAGGACGCGACGGGTGGCCTCGCCATCGGAGCCGGGAGCAACGATCTGGAGCGTCCCCGGAGCACCGAGGCCGAACGCCTCTTGCACCCGGTCGTATCCCTGCCGCGACGAGGCGGTCTTGGGGACGACCTTGATCGAGGGCATACCGGTCTCCAATGAGAAGACCGGGAGAGCGAGCACGACGAGCAGCAGCAGCGCGGGAATCCCGAAGAGAAGCGGCCGGCGCCAGATCCGCTCCGCCCAGCCGGCGAAGCGAGCCGAACGATGCTCGCCGCTGTGCACCCACGGCAGCGCCAGCCGGTCGACCTTCGGCCCGAGCTTCCCCAGCACCGCCGGTAGCAGCGTCAGCGCCGCGCCGAGGACGAAGGCGACCGAGAGCATGATGCCGAGCGCCATCGAGCGGAACGCCGGGCTCGGCACGAGCATCACCGCCGAGAGCGAGATCAGCACCGTGAGCCCGGAGAAGAGGACGGCCTTGCCGGCCGTGTCCATCGTCACGGCGACGGCATCGCGGGGCTCGAGCTTCGAGCCGATGACCGCGCCACGAAAGCGGTTGACGATGAAGAGCGCGTAGTCGATGCCGAGCGCGAGCGCGAACATGAGCGCGAAGTTCATCGCCCAGATGGACACGTCGAAGGCCTGTGCGGCGAGGAAGAGCGAACCTGCCGCTGCCATCAGCCCGAGGATCGTCAGCATGAGCGGGAGGCCCGCCGCGACGAGTGACCCGAACGCCAGCACGAGGATCGCGAGCGTCACGGGCCACGAGATGAGCTCGGACTTCAGCATCGCCGTCTTGTTCGCCTCGTTGAAGTCCGACCACATGCCCGGCGCGCCGGTGAGGCTGACGGTGACTCTGTCCGAGCCGAACGCCGCGAACTCGCCCCTCAGCTCGTCGGCGGCCTGCACCATCTCCGTTGGGCTCGCGGCCGCCCCGGCCTGCAGGACGACAGTCCTGCCGTCGCGGGAGCGCTGCGGCGGCGCGACGGCCGAGACGCGGTCGTCGCCCTCGAGGACCGCCGCGACGCGTGCCACGACCGGAGCGAGGTCGCCGTCGCCCGACACGACGGTCATGAGCGCATACGCGCCCTGACCGCCGAATGAGGCGTCGATCGCGTTTCGCACGGCGAGCGACTCGGAGCCAGTCGCCTCCCAGCCCGCCCCCGAAAGGGCCTGCTCGGCCTTGGGCGCGAACACGCCGAAGCCGACGGCGATGACGACCCAGGAGACGACGACAACCTGGAAGTGCGTCGCCGTCCAGCGTCCGAGGCGCCCGATCGGGCCAACGGTGTTCGCCGCGCCAGCAGAGCGAGGCTCGATGCTCGGGGTCGTTGCGCTCACCGGAACCACCGCCTGAGCCAGTACTTCTCGAAGGCGACCTTGGCGAGGTGCCAGTGGCGACCCGGCCGGCGGAGCGTCACCTGCGGAGCCTCTTCGGCATAGAAGTCGCCGGTGGCGTAGGCGGCGATGCCGTCGCCCATCTCGAGGAAGCACGCTCCCTTACCCTGGAACGTACCCGACGGCGCGCGGCCGGCAAGCTCGGCGGCGATCCGCTGTGCGACCACCTTTGCCTGGCCGTGGGCGAAGACCCCTGCCTTGGGCAGGAACTTGCCGCCGGCAAGCGGGATCGTCGTGACGTCGCCGATCGCGAAGATGCCCTCGGCGTTCGTTGCGAGCGTCGCCCGGTCGACAGGGATGAAGCCGGTCTCCGCGGCGAGGCCGCTCTCGCGGACAGCTGCCGGCGCCAGGTGCGGTGGCACGCCGAG
>JAERMP010000351.1 GCA_016844515.1 Thermoleophilia bacterium
TTCGGGCGGAGCCTCACCGGAGAGCGAAGCGACACGCTCCTCCTCGCTCTCGTCTCGTGGGTCTGCAGCGTTCCCTTTCTGCTCCTCCTCGCGGTGCCGTTCCTCGGCTGGAAGACCGGCGGCATGCTCGCGCTTGCTTGGCTCGGCCTCGTCGTCGCTGCTTGCTTCGCCGTCTGTGTTTGGCGCAGGCCACTCTTCACACGATCGGCACGCGGACTTCACGGGATCTTCAGCGGCGTTCGCGAGGGTCGAAGCGAAAGGAGCCCGACATGACGAGCGTCGCGCTCGAACCGAGATCGCTGGCAGGGCGCGCCTGGAGCGGCCTGCCGGCGGCGTGGGGCGCCTTCGTCGGCCTGCTACCGCACGTTCTGCATCACGTCGGCCCGCTGGCGGGTGCGGCGCTTCTCGCCGGAGCTACGGGGCGTGTCCTGTTCGCCGCGATCGGCTTTGTCGCCGCTATCCCCTTCCTCCGCCGTCTCCATCGCCGGTTCGGGACCTGGAGAGCGCCCGCAATCGCGCTCGCGCTCTTCGCCGCGATGTTCTCGCTCTCGTCGTTCGTGATCGGACCGGCCATCTCCGGCGACAGCGGGCCGGCTCGTCCGGGAATCGAGCAGGACAGCCATGAGCAGCACCACTGACCTCACGTTGGACGGCCACGGTAGTGGCCGGCGGCTCGCGCAGGAGCTGAGCGGATGAACGACGAGTACGGCTACGGGCTCTGGGTGCTGGTGGTGTTCAACTCGCTGCTCTTCATCGTCTTCGCAGCCAGCTTCTTCCACCCGCGTACGAGCCGCGACTGGCGCGTTCTGGGCGGCTTCTCGGCCTTCGTCGTCGCGCTCTTCACCGAGATGTTCGGCTATCCCCTGACCGTCTACCTGCTCACGGGGCCACTCGGCGGAATCGTCCCCGGAGTCGATCTCAGCCACAACGCCGGTCACCTGTGGACCGATCTCATCGGCTGGAAGGGCGATCCGCACGTGAGTCCCTTCCACCTCGCGAGCTACGCCTTCATCATCGGCGGCTTCTGGCTGATCGCCGCCGGCTGGCGGGTGCTCTTCGCCGCGGTCAAGGCTGGTGAGCTGGCCACGACGGGCCCGTACGCGCGCCTGCGACACCCGCAGTACGCCGGGCTCGTGCTGATCATGGTCGGCTTCCTGCTGCAGTGGCCGACGCTGGCGACGCTCGTCATGTTCCCGATCCTCGTGGTCGTCTACCGGCGGCTCGCGATCCGCGAGGAGCGGGAGGTCGCAGAGGCCTGCGCTGCCGGACGAGCCGTGACGGTCCCGGTCGCTCGGCGCCAGCTCTTGGCCGAGCCCGCAAAGCTCGTCGTGACGCTCGTCGCCGTCGCCGCTGCGGTCGCGCTCGTTCTGCTTCTTGCCGGCCTCCGGCGCGGCATGGGCGAACAGGTGACGCTCTACCTCGACCACCAAGCGCCGGTGCTCGTCGGCCAGCAGGGCGCCCGGAACTTCCTCTCCCAGACTTCGGTTCTGCCGGACGCGCTCGTCCGCGACATCGAGCGCGTGCCCGGCGTCGCCGAGGCGACTCCGATCAACCAGGAGTACGCGATGCTGCGCCTGCACGATCGCCCGGTCCTCGCGCTCCTGATCGGCTACGACCCGGGGAGGCCGGGCGGACCCTGGAAGCTGGCCTCCGGTCGGGCTCCCAGCAGGGGCGCCGAGCTCGTCCTCGACCGCGTGCTGGCGTCCGAGCACGGCCTCGAGATCGGCTCGACGCTCGAGTACCGAGGAGCGAGGCTGCAGATCGTCGGCCTCTCGAGCGGAACGAGCGGCTTCATGACACCGCTCGCATTCGCCTCGCGTACGACGGTGAGCGCACTGAGCCGCCGGCCCGGCACGGCCAACTTCATCTTCGTCCGCCCCGACCCCGGTGTCTCGCCGGACGCCCTCGCGGCGAGGATCGACCGTGCGGTTCCCGGCATCTCCGCACTGACCCGGCGCGAGGTCGCGGCCAACGACCGACGGCAGTTCGTCGATCCGTTCTCGGGGCCGCTATTCGCCATGATCGCGATCGCTTTCGCTGTTGCAGTTCTCGTCATCGGTCTCGCCGTGTACAGCTCGACCGCGGAGCGAAGCCGGGAGTACGCGACGCTGAAGGCGCTCGGCCTCGGGGGGCGAGCGCTCTACCGGCTCGTCGGCGTCCAGGCAGCCGTGCTCTCCCTGGCCGGCACGGGGCTCGGCTTCCTGCTCGCCCTCGCAGCGGCGCGCGGGGTCTCTGCACTTGCGCCCAAGTACCTGATTGCGATCAGCGCGGGAAGCGTTGCGGCGGTCGCCGCGAGTGCACTCGCGATGGCGGTTGTCGCCGCGCTTCTGCCGGCGCATCTCCTCGCCCGCCTCGACCCCGCCTCGGCCTTCCGGCGATGAGCGTACCGCTCGCCCGCCGCCAGCTCCTCTTCCGCAAGGGCCGGACACTCGCCGGCATTGCGGGGATCTCGGCCGCCCTCCTGCTCGTCCTCGCTCTGAACGCGATCTTCGCCGGGATCAACGACCGGCTGACCGCCTACATCGACGGAAGCGGAGCCGACGTGATCGTCGCCCAGCTGGGCGTCGACACGATGCACATGACCCAGTCGGCGCTCCCGGAGCAGACCGCGACTGCCGTCGTCGCCGTCCCCGGGGTCGCCGGCGCGAAGCCGATCCTGTATGCCCCGGCGATGATCGAGCGCGGGGAAAAACGCGGGATCGTCTACCTGATCGGTGACGACTCCGGGGGCGCTCCGCTCCCGCTCAGCGCAGGCCGGCAGCCGCGCGGCCGCGAAATCGTTCTCGAGCGCTCGCTCGCCGCGAGGCTCGGGGCGGCGCCTGGCTCCAGCGTCCGAGTCTTCGGGGAGAGCTTTCGCGTGTCAGGCGAGGTGGAAGGTCTCGCCTCGATCCTCAACTCCGTCGCCTTCGTC
>JAERMP010000175.1 GCA_016844515.1 Thermoleophilia bacterium
TGGCGTTCGCGGTCGAGCGCCTGGCGGAGCTCGGGGGAGGGATCGTCGCGGTGGACGGCCTCCGCGTGCTCGCCGAGTGCCCCCTCCCGATCGCCGGGCTGCTGTCGGACGCGCCACTCGCCGACGTGATCGCGCAGAGCCGCGCGTGCAACGAGGCTGCGCACGAGCTCGGCTGGTCCGGCGCGACGCCCTTTCTGACCCTGGCGTTCCTGGCGCTCTCGGTGATCCCGCACCTGAAGATCACGGACCGCGGGCTCGTCGACGTCGACCGCTTCGAGATCGTGCCGCTGCGCGTGGGGTCCGACCCCGGATGACCAAGCTCTACGCCGGCGGTTGGATCGTCACGTGCGACGACGCAGGAACCGAGCACGAGTCCGGATGGCTGCTCATTGACGACGGCTTTGTCACGGCGGTCGGCGGCGGGGGGGAGCCCGAATCGGACGAGCGGGTGGATCTCGGCGGCTCGGTTGTCACACCCGGGCTCGTGAACACGCACCACCACCTGTACCAGACCCTCACGCGAGCACGAGCCCAGCAGGCCGACCTCTTCTCATGGCTCCGCGAGCTCTACCCGGTGTGGGCCGGAATCGACGCCGAGTCCGAGTACGCAGCAGCGCGAACTGGCCTCGCGGAGCTCGCGCTGTCGGGATGCTCGACCGTCTTCGACCACCACTACGTGTTTCCGCGAGGGCGCGAGGGGTTGATCGAGGCCGAGGTTCAGGCCGCACGCGAGCTCGGTGTGAGAATCGTGGCGTCGCGCGGCTCGATGGATCACGGCGTCTCCGACGGGGGCCTCCCGCCGGACGAGCTCGTCGAGGGGATCGACACGATTCTGGCAGATACCGAGCGCCTCGCCGGCGACCTGCACGAGTCAGGCCCGGGAGCTCGGGTGCAGATCGCAGTCGCCCCCTGCTCGCCGTTCTCCGTCACGCGTCGTCTGATGACCGAGTCCGCGACTCTTGCGCGGCGTCTCGGTTTGGTCCTGCATACGCACCTCGCCGAGACGCGCGAGGAGGAGGCGTACTGCATGGAGCGCTACGGCTGCACACCCGTCGAGTACCTGACCGACCTCGGCTGGCTGGGCGAAGACGTCTGGTGCGCCCACTGTGTCCACCTCTCCGCCGACGACATCGCAGACTTCGCCGGCTCCCACACAGGGGTCGCGCACTGCCCGACGTCGAACCTTCGGCTGGGAGCGGGCATCGCGCCCGTCCGCCAGTACCTCGACGCGAGGATTCGCGTCGGCCTCGGCGTCGACGGATCGGCTTCGAACGAGCGCAGCGACCTGCTCTTCGAGGTGAAGCAGGCGCTTCTCGTCGCGCGAGGCCGTGGCGGACCCGAAGCGATGACCGTGCGCGAGGCCCTTCACCTCGGAACACGAGGAGGCGCAGCCGTGCTGGGTCGCGCCGACATCGGCTCCCTGGAGCCCGGCAAGTGCGCGGACTTTGCGATCTGGCGAACGGACGGGCTCGAGCTAGGGGGAGCCGAGGACCTGGTCTCCGGTCTCGTCTTCTCCGCGCCCCATCGCGTCGATCGCCTCGTCGTCGGAGGCGAAGACGTCGTGCGCGGCGGAGCGCTCGTCCGCGCTGACGAAGCCGAGATCGCACGTGACCATCGGGTGCAGGCGCGAAGATTCGCGAGCCGATGACAGGCCCACTCGAGCGGCGCGCAGCCGTCGTGACCGGTGTCAGTCGTCGCACCGGTATCGGGTTCGCGACGGTAAGACGCCTATCGACTGCCGGAGCCTCGGTCTTCATTCACTCCTGGGTCCAGGGGGATGAGTTCTCGGACCCCGTCGAGCTCGACGCCATGCTCGGCGAGCTCCGACAGGGGGCAAGCCGCATCGGGCATCACGAAGCCGACTTCGCCGACCCCGAGTCACCGGCAAGGGTCATCGCGCTCGCGCGCCAGACCTTCGGCCACCTGGACATCCTCGTCGTCAATCACACACGCAGTCAGCATCGTTCGCTGTCCGAGCTGACAGCGGAGGAGATCGATGCCCACCTCCACGTAAACGTCCGCGCTTCGTTGCTACTCGTCAAGGAGTTCGCCGAGCAACACGATGGCCGACCTGGAGGTCGGGTCGTCTTGTTCACGTCGGGACAGCATCTTGCACCGATGCGGAGCGAAGTCCCGTACGCCGTTTCGAAGGGCGCCATTCACCAGGCGACGATGACGCTCTCGGAAGAACTGATCGACCGCGGAATCACGGTCAATACGGTGAATCCGGGCCCGACCGACACCGGCTGGGCGATCAAGGATGTCGACCCGTCTCCGGCAATGCCGCTTGGACGCTGGGGGCACCCTGACGACGCCGCTCGACTCGTCGCGTGGCTCTGCTCTGACGACGCCTCCTGGATCACCGGGCAGGTGATCGACTCCGAGGGAGGCTTCCGCCGCTGGGCACCCCGTTAGCGAACGTGAGATCCTGAACACCCGATGGTTTCGATCTCGACCCACGTGCTCGACACTGCGACTGGCAAGCCGGCCTGCGGCGTGCACGTCGAGCTGTTCCAGGGTGCCGGCCCAGTCGCGTCCGGGGAGACGGACGGCGACGGGCGGATCGCCAATCTCGCTGGCGGTCTCGAGCCAGGCACGTACTCGCTCATCTTCCATCCGCCTTCGCCGTTCTTCACGCGAGTCGAGCTCCAAGTCGAGCTCGTCGAGGGCCACTACCACGTCCCGCTCCTGGTCTCGCCGTACGGATGCGCGAGCTACCGCGGAAGCTGACCACGGAGGAGCTCGCCGAGCTGTTCGAGGGCCACACCCGCCTGGTCGAACGGCTCGCAGAGATCGAGGATCCTCTCGGACAGGCAGAGGACGTCCTCGTGACTCTGAGCCACGAGGACAAGCTCGAGGCATTGAGTGCGCATCCGGCTATCGGCCAGCGCGCAGGCCTTTCGGCTCGCTCGGCCGCGGAGCAGGGTGAGGACGCCGGCTCGGAGGTATTCGCGGAACTCGCTCGCCTGAACGCCGCGTACGAGGAGCGGTTCGGCTTTCGTTTCGTCGTCTTCGTCAACCGCCGGCCGAAGACGGAGATCCTCGACGTGCTCCGAGAACGGATCGGCCGGACAGACGAGGAGGAGCTCGACACCGGCTGCCGCGAGCTCGTCGCGATCGCGAGGGATCGATGGACCCGTACCTGAGAGACGTCCTCGACGTCTGCATCCGGATGCTGCACGTCGTGGCCGGGATCGCCTGGATCGGCGCGTCCTTCTACTTCGTGCGGCTCGATCTCGCCCTCAGACCGCCGAAGGAGCGCGCGGACGCCGAAGCCGGGGTCGCCGGCGAGTTCTGGGGCGTGCACGGCGGTGGCCTCTACCACTCGCAGAAGTACCGCCTCGCACCGGCCGAGATGCCCGAGCCGTTGCACTGGTTCAAGTGGGAGGCCTACACGACCTGGCTCTCGGGCTTCGGCCTGATGATCCTCCTCTACTACCTCGACGCAGACATTCGCCTCGTCGACCCGGCGATTGCCGACCTCACCGCGTGGCAAGCCGTCGCGCTGAGCATTGCCGGAATCGTTCTCGCGTGGCTCGTCTACGACCTCCTATGCCGAACGATCGGCGAGCGAAGCCAGGCCGCACTAGCCATCGTCGGCGTTGTGCTCGTGGCCGTGACTGCCTGGGGTGCCGGAGAGCTCTTCTCGGCCCGCGCGGCTTACCTCCAGGTCGGCGTGATGCTCGGGACGATCATGGCCGCGAACGTCCTCTTCGTGATCATCCCCGCGCACCGGAAGCTCGTAGCGGCGATGGAGGAGAGGCGCGAGCCGGACCCGGTGCCGCTGCTCCGCGCAAAGAACCGTTCGGTCCACAACAACTACCTCACGCTCCCCGTGCTGTTCACGATGCTCATCGGGCACTTCGCCTTCGTGTTCGGCGCAGACGACGCGTGGATCGTCTTCGTGCTCGTCGCCGTGCTGACCGCTTTCGTCCGCGTCTTCTTCAACCAGTGGCACGCAGGCCGCCGCGCCTGGTGGATCCCAGCGGTCGCCGCGGCCGGTGTCGTCGCACTCGCAATCTGGCTCGAGCCGGACTCGTCCGCGCCCGCGCCGACGGAGCCGGTGTCGACTGCCGAAATCCGAAGCGTGATCGCAGAGCGCTGTGCGACCTGCCACTCGGGAGTGTCGGCTCCGCTGGGTATCCAGCTCGAGACGGCAGAGCAGATCGAGGCCCGAGCCAACGACATCGAGCGCCAGGCGGCGCTGACCCGAGCGATGCCGCCCGGGAACGCGACGGGGATGACTGACAAGGAACGGGAGCTTCTTGCCGCGTGGATCGCATCGAGGTAGTTCCAGGTCTCGACTCCGGGCTGCTCGAGCGCGTGGTCGCGCGGCTCCGCGAGCTTGAACCCTCGGCGGTCGCGGTGCTCGTATCCGGCAGCTACGCGAAGGGAACAGCCGACGAGGACAGCGATCTCGACGTCCAGGTGGTGACCGAGGACGGGCCAAGAAGCCCGTACCGGCTGTGGTTCGAGGAACGGCCCGGAGCAAAGCCGCTCCACGTCTCACCCAGCGTCAAGTCGCTCCTCGCGTGGCTGGCCAAGCGAGACGAGCCGCAGACATGGGCGCTCGGCTTTCCGGTTGAGCATGTCGTGCGTTACGTCTGGGCGACGGATGAAGCTCGCACCCGTATGGGCGACCCGCCGTCGAACGTCCATCCCCCTCCTCCGCCCGAGCTCGAGGACTTCGTGGAGTCTCTTCAGAAGGCGTTTCGGAGTGCCCGGCACGGAGACCGCATCGGATCTCGTTTCTTCGTTCGCGACGCCGCGGTGCTCGCGCCGAGGCTCCTCCGGCCACTCAACGACGAGGTTGTCGTTCGCGACCGCCGGGAAGCGCTGGAGTCAGCACTCTCTTTGCGCGTCGCGCCCGAGCACTATCGAGACGACCTGTCCGTTTGTCTCGGTCTCGTTCCCGCAGACGACGCCGCCGTCCGCGATGCGGCGCTCCGCCTTGGACGCGAGTTGCTCGCGTTTCTCCGCGAGCGCAAGCCCGATGTCGACGACCAGCCCGACATCGCCGGCTACCTCGCCGA
>JAERMP010000176.1 GCA_016844515.1 Thermoleophilia bacterium
CCGGGTCGTGCTCGTGTGCGCCCCGCGCCTCCTCGATGCCGACTGCAAGACGGTCGAGCAGATGCGGCTGGTGAATGCGGTGTGCCGCTTCGTCGAGCTGGCCGAGAAGAACTGATGCAGATTCGCAATGAAGTTGGCGCAGTCTCGTAGACACATCCGTGCGACCGTGAGAGTCGATGTCAAGACATGCGTCTACTACACTAGACGCATGAGCCGAATCGATGACCGGACGAGACGTCTTGAGAAGACTTCGAGCGCTGGGCTGCGTGGAAGTGCGGCAGAAGGGGTCGCACGTTCGAGTTCGGTGCGGCCCGTGTCAGACGACGGTCCCCGCTCATCGCGGCGAGGACCTACCTCCCGGGACACTGCGGGCGATCGAGCGCGATCTGGAGCCGTTCCTGGGGCCGAGGTGGTTACGTCGGTGAAGCGGTACCGAGTCGTCCTCGAGCGGGACGAGAGCGGCGCGTGGGTCGCGACTGTGCCGGCCGTCCCAGGGTGCCACTCGTACGGGCGGAGCCTGGTCGAGGCGAGACGGCGAGTTCGAAAGGCACTCGCGTTGTGGGTCGACGATGCCGGCGTGGCCGAATTGGCGGACGACGTCCGGATTCCGGACGAAGTCGTCGCCGCGTTGCGTCGTAGCAGGGGTGCACGGGAGACGCTCGCGACCGCCCGCGATGCCGCGGGCGTTGCCACCGTCGATGCAGCTCACCGACTCGTCGATGAGGTCGGCCTCGGCGTCCGAGATGCGGCATATCTCCTTGGCCTGTCACACCAGCGCGTGCAACAACTCCTTCGTTCGTCGTAGAAGCAGTTCGAGAGCGCGGTGTGCCGCTTCGTCGAGCTGGCCCAACGGTAGGTGTCACATAGAGCCAGTAGTGACACCTACCGACATCTGTGTCACAATTGGGCGATGACAGCGATTCCGGTGAAGGTCGGCCCCAAGGGCCGCGTCGTGGTGCCAGCGCCGATCAGGCGCGAGCTCGGCATCGAGGAGGGCACGGAGCTCATGGCTCGCGTCGAAGGAGACGGTATCGTCCTCGAGCCTCGCTCCGCCGCGATCCGGCGAATGCAGGCGCTCTTCGCGCATATCCCTCGCGATGTGAGCCTCGTTGACGAGCTCATCGCGGAGCGGCGTGAGGAGGCGCGTCGCGAGGAGCTCGAGCTCGAGTGACGTCCTGCGTCCTCGACGCATCCGCGGTTCTTGCGCTCGGGCACCGAGAGGACGGCGCGAATATCGTCGCCGAGCATCTCGAGGATGCCGCGATCTCGACCGTCAACTGGTCCGAGGTACTCCGACGCTCCCGTGAGAAGGGTGTTGCTGGCAGCGATCTCCGTGCCACGCTCGTCCTGGCTGGGGTGGCATTCGTGCCGTTCGACGAGTCCGATGCCGAAACGGCAGCGACACTCTGGGAACGAACCAGGCGACTAGGTCTATCGCTCGCAGACCGGGCGTGCTTGGCGCTCGCGACTCGGCTTGGTGTACCGGCGGTCACCGCCGACCGGGCGTGGGTGAATCTCGACCTGGGCGTCGAGATCGTCTGCATCCGCTGAGCACGGTCGCATGACGACGCGCCAGCTGGAGCCCGTAAGGGATCGCCGGCGACGGGATGACTTCAGGGCATGACGACATAGATGCCCGTCATGTCCGTTGTGCTCTCTGCGGGACGTTGCCCCCGCAGTAGGTGCCGTCCTCGACTTCGCGCTTCTGGCCACCCGATCTCGACCTGCGGCCGAACCGGCCCGCGCGATGGCCGCTCCAGTTCTTCGTCCAGCACTGCCTACGCTGCGGGTATTGCGCTTCGCGCATCGGCGAGCGGACACCGAGAGCAGGCCGAACGGTCGAGTCTGCGATCTACCGCGACGTCCTCGAGAAGGCGAAGATGCCGGCGCTTGCGCGGCGCTTCCTCTGCGCCGCGCTCGTCTCCGAGGCAGCCGAGGGTGATCAAGACTGGGCGACCCACGCTAGCCTACGGTTGACGAGATCGAATCGCAGGAGGGCTGAACCATGGACGTGGGCGTGAAAGACAGGATCGTCGTCGAGTCGGAGCGGGCTGCTCAGTCGGGTCGGGCGGGCGTCATCGAGGAGGTTCTGGCCCAGGATCCGCCGCGCTTCCGCGTCCGGTGGGACGACGGGCGCACGAGCATCTTCGCTCCCTCGGCAGGTGTCGCGAGGATCGAGCCGCGCAAGACAGAGCGCGTGAAGGCCTGACCGACGACGAGGCCGCGCGGCGCTACCACGAGTGCACCGGCAAGCGCGCCCGCTCTTCCTCGGCCGGAGGCCCCGCTGCGTGCTACTTCCCGCGCGACCTCTTCTTCTGCTTCTTCACCTTCAAGCTGACCATCGGCGTCTTCGCCTCGGTTCCCAGGGAAACAGGGTTGGGCACACGATGCTTCTTCGACTTCCCTGCCATGCCGATCCTCCTCGATCGAGGGCGAGTGGCAACGGACGAGCCCACGGTACAGGCCGTGGGGAATGCGCTGTCCTGGGCGCTGGTCGCGCCTCTCGCCACGACGCTCGCGAGTTCAGCAAGAGGAGTACGATGGTTCGACTGGCCCTGCGGCCAGAATCCCGGCCGAAACCCCGAAGGCCGTCGACGTGCGTCTAGCGCGCGAGACGATGGAGCCTCGGCAAACAGAGTTCACGTCGCAGGGCCGACACTCTTGCCAGAGGATCGACGCCGCTGCTGGAACAGCCCTCGCCCGCTGAGCGCGAGCGACAGCCGGGTCAGCATCGTCACGTCGGGCGGCGCGGCGGCGGGGCGAAACGAGTGGGGGCTCGGCAAGCCGAGCCCCCACTCGGGAGGAGGCGACGGTCCGGCCGCCCCCTTCCGTACTCCTTGCGGTCGCAGCTACTTGGGCTGCGCGCCGATCTGCTTGAGGAGAGTCAGCGAGTCGAAGTAGTGGCGGCTTTCCTTGATCTTGTCGCCCTCGAAGGTGTAAAAGATCGCAGCGGGCGTCTCCTGGTGCTTACCCGAGGCCGGGATCGTCCCTTCCGCTGTCGTGAGCGGGCCGGTGTGCGTGCCCTTCCAGGTCACTTCCAGGACTGCCGTGTCACCGCTGGCGAAAGCGCTTGTCACCGTGCCGGCGGCGTCCGGGAACGCCTGCTTCCAACCCTTGAAGAGCTCCACGATCTTGTCCGGGCCGTCGGTCTTCCGCTCCGTTCCCAGCTCGTCGTAGCGGGAGTCGGACGCGAGCCCTGCTCGCAGGCGCTCCCAGTCGCCGCTGTTGAAGGCATCCACCTGCTCGCGGGCGATCTTGACCATCTTGTCTGCCGTCTGGACCTCGGTAAGAAGTGCGGTCATGGCTAGCTCCTCTCGTCGATCATGAGCACGAGCGGCAGCCTCAGGAAGGCTCGCCTCCGATCAGCTGTCTCCGCTCGGCTGGGACGGTGGTTGCAACGAGGAAGAAGAGCTGGCGACTCGACGGACACAAGCTGGACCGTCAGCGCGACTGGCTCGGTGTTTCCAAAATGCACCCTATCTCATCCGCTCGGTTGGTGCTTCCAGCGGGTCGTCGCGGACGCAGTGGGCCTCGCACCAGTCAAGGGTTCCGAGCTCGCGGCGGCGATCGGTCTCGGCGGCCGCGACCGCCGTGCCCGGCCGGGCGCACTCTTCGAGTTGCGGCCTCAGCTTCCGCTCGTGCCGCGAGGAGCGAAGTGCTTGCAGCTGTCGGAGGCATGGATACCTCCGCGAACCAGTCGGCATCCGCCCACTGCGAGCCGGGGAAACATGTACATGCAGTGGTCGCAACGCGCCTCGGGGGTAGGAGCCGGTCCCTAGTTCGCCGCCTCCTTCCGGCCGGTCCGCCTCCGGTTTCTCGCCGGCGAGAATCGACGTTCGTGCGTCTGCTCGAGCGCTGGGAGCTACGCCGGCGGGTAGTGGCCAGGACCAGGCCACGGCGCGAGCAGGATGAGCAGGCGCGATCCGTTCGCGCTTCGCACCGTGCGGCGTTCGGTCGGGTCGAACTCGAGCAGCGTCCCCGCCGTCGCCGTGACCGTGTCCGCTGCGGTCTCGACCTCGACCGCGCCGTCGAGAACCACGACCCATGCTCGCTCTCGCACCTGGTGCTCGCCGAGCTCCTGACCGGGGGAGAGGCCGATGAGCACCGCCCGGCTGTCCTCCGAGTCGAGCACGACAGGTGACCGCGTGCCTTGCGGCATCTCGATCTCGTGGAGCTGCCAGACCCGCATCGGGCCAATCTATCCCACGCATCGAGCGCGGGCACGACCTCCGAAGACCACTTCAACGCCTGCTGCTCGGTCGCGCGATCCGCCCCGTCGCCCGGTGACGGGCGTCCGGACTCATGAAGACCGAGAGCTGGATCGCTTCACCCTCGAGCTCGACCCCGGAGCCGAGCACCGCTCGCCGCGCGGGCGGATGTCTTCTCCGAGGCCTGCCGACGGCTGTCGAGTCCACTCTGCCCGCACCGCACTGCCCCGGCTGCGCCGGGAAGCGGTCCTCCAGCGCCCGCAGCGAGTCTGCGTGCGCGCGGAATGTGTCCGCACTGGCCCCGGTGAGGGCGTGGACGCCCATACGGGTCGCCTTCTCGTGCACGGCATCCCAGACCTCTCCCTGGGATGTTCGTCCGCTCTCGCCGACGCGCTCGCGGTCGGTTCCGCCGCGCGCAACCTCGTCCTGCTCGGCGATCCGAACCAGCTCCCGCAGGTCTCCCAGGGCGCGCAGCCGGACACCGCCAAGGTGTCGGTGTTACAGCAGCTGCTGGGCTTGGACGAGACGGTGCTGCGCGAGCGGGGCATCTTCCTCGAGCGAACGTGGCGCCTGCGACCGGAGATCTGTGCGTTCACCTCGGAGGCGTACTACGAGGGCCGGTTGCTGCCCGCCGAGGTGAGTGGGCTCCGTTCGCTCGCGGCCGGCAACGGCCTCGTGATCGACGCGATCGAGCACGCGGGGCGCAGCCAGTCCTCCTGGGAGGAGGCGGACGCGGTCGCGGAGGCGATCCGCGCGCTCCTTGGAACATCCTTCACGGACGAGCGCGGGGTCGTGCGGGCGGTCGGC
>JAERMP010000039.1 GCA_016844515.1 Thermoleophilia bacterium
CTCGCTCAACGTCTCGGTCGCCGCTGCCGTCCTCCTCTACGAGGCGCGGCGCCAGCGCACGACCTCGTAGGGGCGAGCCAAGCCTCGCCTGGGCCGGGCGAGCCCGGCCCCTACGACCGCAGGCAGGATGTGCACATGGCTGATCCGACCCTGTACCTCTTCGACGGCTACAACCTGCTCCACGCCGGGGAGTTCTCCGACCGTGCGGAGCTGACGAACTTACTCGCGAGCTTCGTCGCGAGCAGAGGGGTACGCGGCGTCGTCGTCTTCGACGGCGTCGGGGACGAGCGCGAGATCGGCCCGCTCTCCGTCCGCTTCGCAGCCCATGCCGACGACGTGCTCGAGCGGCTGGCCGCCGAGAATCGCGCGTCGGAGCTTGTCTGCGTCGTCTCCACCGACTCTCTGGTGCGGAGGACCTCCGGCCAGGAGGTGCGCAAGCAGACATCGGCAGCCTTCCTCGCAGACCTCGAGCCCGTAAGCCACACGGAGCGCGAGCAGAGAGGGGCCGGGGGGCGCGTGGGCGACCGTCTCGACGCCGAGACGCGCGAGCGCCTCGAGCGGCTGCGCCGCGGCGAGCAGTAGCTCGCGACGTGCAGGCGAACATATGTTCTTAGCATTCTGGAGTTTTCGCAAAGCACTTGTAACGCTCGGCGGATAGTGCTAGGTTCTCCCTCAACTTCAAGGTGAGACTTGAGCTGGCAGCTGTGTTCGACCCGCTCAGGTGAACCGCACAACGACGCAGTAACCACGGGGGTATTGCGATGGCCGTCCGCACCGCCGCAGCACCGAAGACCGCTCAGAAAGTTCAACGAGAGCTTGAGGATCTGCAGCTCGTGATGAAGGCGCGAAACGGAAGCCAGGAGGCGCTGGACGCGCTCATGCGGAGATACACGGGCTTCGTTCGATTGAAGGCGAGCTCGTACTTTCTGGCCGGCGGCGACAGCGACGACCTGATTCAAGAAGGGATGATCGGTCTGTACAAGGCGATGCGCGACTTTCGCCCGGACAAGGAGACCTCGTTCCGCAGCTTCGCTGAGCTCTGTGTCACGCGGCAGATTATTACCGCGATCAAGACCGCCACGCGCTTCAAGCACTCACCTCTGAACACCTACGTCTCGTTCAGTCATACGCCCGCGGGACAGGAGTCCGAGGGCGACTGCACGCTCGGTGACGCGCTTCCCGGGCCGAGCGTCAACGACCCATCGGTCTGCGTGATCTCGACCGAAGAGCTGCAGAGCCTCGTCGGCTGTCTCGGCACCGGTCTCTCGTCGCTCGAGTCGGAGGCGCTGACCCTCTACCTCGAGGGGAACTCCTACGAGCAGATGGCGGAAGACCTCGCCTGCGACACGAAGACGATCGACAACGCGCTCCAGCGCGTCAAGCGGAAGATCCTCGCGCACCAGAAGACGCGCGAGGTGCTCGCGTAAGGTCGCAATTCGCCTGAAGCCGGAGGCGGGACTCGAACCCACGGCCTGCCGCTTACAAGGCGGCTGCTCTACCAACTGAGCTACTCCGGCGCTCTCCGGATGGTAGACGCGGTGGCTGCGGACTTCGTCTTTCAGCAAGGCAAGTGTGTCCAAATCGCCACAGACCTGTGCATAATCGCGCCGTGTCCGTGAAGGAAGGGACTCAGGCCGAGAAGATCGCAGCCGCGCGGGCGCGCTACGTCGCCCCGGGCGCAACCACGCCACGCCTCGTCGTCGCAGGGGCCGAGGGCGCGCGGATCACCGACGTCGACGGCAACTCGTACATCGACTTTGCAGGCGGTATCGGGTGCCAGAACGCCGGGCATCGTCACGCAGCGGTGGTCGAGGCCGTCAAGGAGCAGGCCGACCGTTACCTGCATCAGTGCTTCATCGTCGGCACGTACGAGCCGTACGTCGAGGTCTGTCGGCGACTGGCCGAGCTCTCTCCCTGTGGAAAGGGCGAGCAGCGCACACTCCTGGTGAACTCCGGTGCCGAGGCGGTCGAGAACGCGGTCAAGATCGCGCGCTCGGCGACCGGCCGGCAGGCGGTCGTCGTCTTCGACGGTGCGTTCCATGGCCGGACGCTCCTCGCGATGACGATGACGAGCAAGGTGAAGCCGTACAAGGCCGGCTTCGGCCCGTTCGCGCCCGAGGTCTACCGGGCACCGGCGCCGTACCTGTACCACGGCATCTCGTCCGACGACGCGATCGCGGCGCTGGAGCACGTGTTCAAGGCCGACGTTGATCCCTCGACCGTCGCGTGCGTGGTTCTCGAGCCCGTGCAGGGGGAGGGTGGCTTCGTCGCGATGCCCCCGGATTATCCGGCGCGCCTGCAGGAGCTCTGCCGGTCGCACGGGATCCTGTACGTCGACGACGAAGTGCAATCCGGTGTCGGACGCACGGGCACGATGTGGGCGATCGAGCAGTACGAGGGCGTCGAGCCGGACATTCTCATCTCGGGAAAGTCGATCGGCGGCGGTCTCCCGCTCGCGGGCGTAACGGGTCGCGCGGAGATCATGGACGCCGTGCCGCCCGGCGGCCTCGGAGGCACGTTCGGCGGGAATCCACTCTCCTGCGCGGCGGCGCTCGCCGTCCTCGAAATCGTCGCCGACCCGGAGTTCCTTGCCGGCGCACGCCAGCTCGGCGAGACGCTCCGCGGCCGCCTCGAAGCGCTCGCCGGTCGTCACTCTGAGATCGGCGAGGTCCGCGGGCTCGGTTCCATGCTCGCCTTCGAGTTCGCAGAGCGTTCTCCCGATCACGCGACGGCAGTCGTCTCGGCTGCGTTCGACCGCGGGCTCGTGCTCCTCTCCTGCGGCCTTTACGGGAATGTGATTCGCCTGCTGCCGCCGCTGAATATCGCTGCGGACGAACTCGACGAGGGTCTCGCGATCCTGGAGGAGTCGCTTGGGGTCTAACGGTGCGCCGGACATCAGTGTCCGAGGCCTGACCAAGCGGTACGGAGATGTGGTCGCGGTCGACGCCATCGATCTCGACATCGCTCCCGGAGAGTTCTTCACGATGCTCGGCCCTTCCGGCTCGGGAAAGACGACAACGCTCAGAATGATCGCGGGCTTCGAGACCCCCGACGAAGGGACGATCGAGCTCGCCGGAGAGGACGTCTCGCGCCTGCCGCCGTACGATCGGCCGGTCAACACGGTCTTTCAGGACTACGCGCTCTTCCCGCACATGACCGTGCAGCAGAACGTGGAGTACGGCTTGATGGTGAAGAAGGTGAAAAAGGGGGAGAGGCGCGAGCGCGCGGGGGAGGCGCTCGAGATGGTGCGGCTCAGCTCACACGGAGATCGCAAGCCGTCTCAGCTGTCAGGTGGCCAGCGCCAGCGTGTCGCGCTCGCGCGTGCAATCGTGAATCGTCCAAGAGTGCTCCTCCTCGACGAGCCGCTCGGTGCGCTCGACTTCAAGCTCCGCCAGGAGATGCAGATCGAGCTCAAGGTGATCCAGCGCGAGGTCGGGATCACGTTCGTCTACGTCACGCACGACCAGGAAGAGGCGCTGACGATGTCGGACCGCCTTGCCGTCTTCAACCAGGGGCGCATCGAGCAGATCGGGCCGCCGGCCGAGGTGTACGAGCATCCCGAAAGCGAGTTCATCGCCGGCTTCGTCGGTGTGTCGAACGTGATCGAGCGGGACGGGCGACGCTACACGGTTAGACCTGAGAAGATCAACATCTTGATGAACGGGCAGGAGCCGCAGGCAGGCGCGCACGTCGAGCAGGGGCTCGTTCGCGACGTTCAGTACGTCGGGCCTGTGACTCGCTATCACGTCACGCTCGACAGAGGCGGCGAGCTTCAGGTGCTCGCGCAGAACCTCGAAGAAGGCTCGAGCGACGTGCTCGAGGCGAAAGGACGCCGGGTTTCGCTCGAGTGGCGCCCGGAGCAGGAATCGATCATCAACGAGTTGGAGGGAGGATCTGAATGAAGGTACGCAAGGTACGCGTCGCCCGGTGGGCCGCGCTCGGCCTGCTCGTGGGGGCGCTCAGTGTGGTCGCTGCTGGATGCGGCGGAGACGACGGAGGATCGGGGGCGAGCACCGAGATCGAAGGCCTCGGCACCTCGCTCGAGGAGATAGCGGCGAACGGTAAGACGGAGGGCAAGGTCGACCTCGTGGCGTGGGCGTACTACGTCGAGGACGGCTCGAACGATCCGAATGCCGACTGGGTGACCGGCTTCGAGAAGGACACGGGGTGCGACGTGTCGGTGAAGGTTGCGGGCACGTCCGACGAGATGGTGACGCTGATGAAGACCGGTCAGTACGACGGTATATCGGCTTCGGGCAACGCGTCGCTGAGGCTCGTCGCCGGCGGCGACGTCGCGCCGGTGAACCTCGACCTCGTCCCGAACCACGCGGACATCTTCGAGGACTTGAAGAACCAGCCGTACAACACGGTTGACGGTGTGCCGTACGGGATCCCGCACGGGCGCGGCGCCAACGTGCTCATGTATCGGACGGACGTCGTCAAGCCTGCACCCGACAGCTGGAGCGTTGTCTTCGACCCCAACTCCCCGTACAAGGGGAAGGTCACGGCGTACAACGATTCCGTCTACATCGCCGACGCTGCCGTGTACCTGATGGCGACGCAGCCGGACCTCAACATCACGAACCCATACGAGCTCGACGAGGAGCAGTTCCAGGCCGCGGTCGACCTGCTGAAGACGCAGGCGACGATCATCGGCGAGTACTGGAGCGACTACGTCAAGCAGGAGTCGTCGTTCACGTCCGGCAACAGCGTCGTCGGCACGACTTGGCAGTCCGTCACGAACTTCCTCAAGGGCGAGAAGGTGCCGGTCGAGTCGGTCACCCCGAAAGAAGGGGCGACGGGCTGGTCGGACACCTGGATGATCAATTCCAAGGCCGCCCACCCCAACTGCATGTACCTCTGGATGAACCACATCGTCAGTCCGCAGACGAATGCGACCCAGACGGAGTACTACGGGGAAGCGCCTTCGAACTCGAAGTCGTGCGCCCTCATGTCGGACCCGGAGTTCTGCACGAACTACCACGCGGACGATCCGGCCTACTGGGAGAGCGTCTACTACTGGATCACGCCAGTGGCCGACTGCGGCGACGACCGCGGGGAGGTGTGCAAGGACCACAGCGAGTGGGTCCAGGCGTGGACCGAGATTCGGGGGTAGTTGAGCTCGATCGGTAACGCCGAGGCGCCGCCCCGGGTGACCCTGGGGCGGCGCTTCTCCACCTATCTCTACCGGCGGCCCCGCCTACGGCTCGCTGGGCTTCTCGCGACGCCGGTCGGCTGGCTCGGCATCGCCTACCTCGGCTCGCTGGCTGTGCTGCTCGTGGCGGCGTTCTGGCGCCTCGATCCACTCGGTGTCGAGATCGTCCACGACTTCAGCCTGCACAACTTCCGGACGCTCGTCGAGGAGCCCGTCTATCGGACGATCACGCTGCGGACGGCCGGCACCGCGCTCGCCGTGACGATCACCGACGCCGTGCTCGCGTTCCCCATCGCCTACTACATGGCCCGTATCGCGACGCCGCGAGCGAGGGCCGCTCTCGTCGTGGCGGTCCTCACGCCTCTCTGGGCGAGCTATCTGGTGAAGATCTACGCCTGGCGGATCATCCTCCAGGAGGACGGACTCTTGAACTGGGCGCTCGATCCCATCGGTCTCTCGGGGCCGGGGTTCGGGAAGTACGCCCTCTGGCTCGTCTTCTCGTACCTCTGGCTTCCCTTCATGATCCTGCCCATCTACGCAGGGCTCGAGCGGTTGCCGAGCTCGCTGCTCGAGGCTTCGGCTGATCTCGGCGCCAGCGGCTTTCGGACGTTCCGTAGCGTGGTCCTGCCGATTGCCTTCCCGTCTGTCGTCGCCGGTTCGATCTTCACCTTCTCGCTCACGCTCGGCGACTACATCGCCCCGCAGATCGTCGGCACGCGGCAGTTCATTGGCAACGTCGTCTACGCGAACGTCGGCGTGGCTGGCAACCTGCCGCTCGCCGCGGCGTTCGCCACCGTGCCGGTGATGATCATGATCGTCTACCTCTTGCTCGCTCGGCGGGCAGGAGCGTTCGAGAGCCTGTAGTCCGCCATGGTCGAGTCACGCGGACTGCGGTGGTTTCTCAGGGGGGCGACGGCAGTCACGCTCTCCTTCATCTATCTGCCGCTCTTCGTCATCTGCCTGTACGCGTTCAACGAAAGGCGGACGACCGCCTGGCCGATCGAAGGGCTGTCGCTTCAGTGGTTCGAGAAGGCCGTGAACAACTCGGGAGTCCGGGACGCGCTGTGGACGTCTATAAAGGCCGGACTCGGAGCGACTGCCATCGCGGTCGTACTCGGAACGCTCGCGGCGATTGCGGTGTCGCGCTACCGGTTCTTCGGGAGGGAGACGATCTCGTTCCTCGTCATCCTTCCCATCGCACTTCCCGGCATCGTCACCGGGATGGCGCTGAACGCAACGTTTCGAACCGGTGGGATCGACCTTGGCCTCTTCACCGTCATCGTCGGCCACGCCACGTTCTGCATCGTGGTC
Source organism: Thermoleophilia bacterium (assembly GCA_016844515.1). The sequence continues at coordinate 6,467 of JAERMP010000039.1, forward strand.
GTCTACAACAATGCCGTCGCGCGCATGCGACGTATCTCCGGGTCGCTCGACGAGGCGTCGATGGATCTCGGCGCGGACTCGTGGCAGACGTTCCGCTACGTGACGGCTCCGCAGATATCGACGGCGATCATCGCCGGCTCGCTGCTTGCGTTCGCCCTTTCCTTCGACGAGGTGATCGTGACGACGTTCACGATTAGCGGACAGGAGACGCTTCCGATCTGGATCCTCGCCAATCTCTCGAGACCGAACCAGCTGCCCATTGTGAACGTGGTTGCCGTCTTCGTGATCCTGCTCTCGATCATCCCCGTCTGGATCGCACAGCGGCTTGCTTCCGGTGCGGGGGGCGGCGGGCGGATCTAGCAGCCTGTCAGGAGGACGTAGTAGTCGGCAGCCCGATCGGGCAGCAGACTCCCGTGCCACCGAGACCGCAGTAGCCGTTCGGGTTCGCCGCGAGGTACTGCTGGTGGTAGTCCTCGGCGTAGTAGAACGGGCCGGCCTCGACGATCTCCGTCGTGATCGCGCCGTAGCCGGCGCGCGAGAGCTCTTCCTGGAACCTGTCCCGGGACGCGAGCGCGTCGTCGCGCTGTGCTTCCGTCGTCCAGTAGATACCCGAGCGGTACTGGGTGCCGACGTCGTTCCCCTGGCGCATGCCCTGGGTCGGGTCGTGGCCTTCCCAGAACACACGCAGCATCGCGTCGTAGCTCGTCTGCGCGGTGTCGAAGACGGCGAGGACCACCTCGTTGTGCCCGGTGCGCCCAGAGCAGACCTCCTGATACGTCGGGTTCGGGGTGATCCCGCCTGCGTACCCGGCGGCGGTCGTGAAGATCCCCGGTGCCTTCCAGAACATCCGCTCGGCTCCCCAAAAGCAGCCCATCCCGAAGATCGCCTGCTCGGTGCCATCGGGGAACGGCGGTGTCACCGGCGTGCCCAGGACGAGGTGCGTCGCCGGCACCGGAATCGGCTCGTCGCGGCCAGGAAGGACATCCTCGGGTGACGGCATCGCAGTTGACTTTCGTTTGAACAGCATGGCCGCAGGGTAGCCGTCGGGCTATGGCTTGGCGGAGGCCTCCCAGCCGTCGTATTCCCCGCGGTTGTCCAGCGCAATCTGCTCGAACCAGGCCCGAAACGCCTCGACGGTCGCGGCACCGATGACGCGATAGCCCTCTGCCCGAAGCGACCACTCCGCGATCGTCTCGTGCGGCGGATTCACTGTGGCCTCCCACTCGGACTGATCGATCACCTCGGCTGCGCCCCGAGCGTCGATCTCGTCCGTGAAGTAGAGGTAGTGAATGACGTGCCGCGGCTTCGTGAGATCCGCTCCACGGCCCGCGAGCTGGCGCAGCACGAGTTGATCTGCTTCCTCCGGGGTCGCCGGAGCTCCCTTGTTGCGAATCCGATTGAGGAAGCCCACTAGCTTTCCCGCGCAAGACCGGAATCCGACTCGCGCGGATTCCGGTCGGTGGTTGATGCTGGGGGAACCTCCCGGTTCCCCCAGACCCCTTCCCCTGGTCCGCTTTGCGGACAAGGCGCTTCGCGCCTTCCCTGAAGGCGGCCGCTTCGCGGCCGCTGCGCTTGCCCTGCATCAGCGCTGGGGGATAACGCCTGCTCGAGGTCGGCCCACAGCTCGCCCGGGTCCTCGAGACCGACGGAAAGCCTGAGGAGGCCTGCCGGCACGCGCGCCCCTTCCCAGCGCGCCCGAGCCTCGATTCGCGACGTCACACCGCCGAGGCTCGTCATGTTCACGATCATCCGGGTCGCCGTCTCCACGCGGCGCGCGGTCGCTGCATCGGCGACGTCGAAGGAGAGGAGGCCTCCGAACCCCGGGTAACGCACGGTTTCGACTGCGGGATGGGCTCGTAGCCGTTCTGCGATCTCCGCCGCACTCTCCGTCTGGCGGGCGACGCGAACCTCGAGGGTGCTCAAACCCCTCAGAAGCATCCACGCGGTGTCGGCGCTCGCGACCGGTCCTGTTCGCGACCGGAACTCGAGCAACCTCGCGGCGTCTTCGGCGCCCTTGCAGACCACGACGCCGACGATCGCGTCGTCGTGGCCGGCGAGGAACTTCGTGGCCGAGTGCACCACGAACTCGCAGCCCAGCTCGAGCGGTCGCACGTTCAGCGGCGTCGCGGCCGTCGCATCGCAGACCACCGGAGCCGGATGGGCGGCGCACGCCTCGAAGTTCGGCATCGTGAGGAAGGGGTTCGAGGGGGCTTCGACCCAGACGAGGTCGGCGTCCGCGGGAGGCGCGCCGGTCTGGTCGAACTCGGTGTGGCCCACACCCCAGCGCTCGAGCTCGTCGAGCATGATGCCCGTTCCGTAGTACGCGCCCTCGGCGTGCGCGACGGTGTGACCGGGGGAGAGGAAGGTCATGACCACCGCGGTCGACGCTGCCATGCCGGACGCGAAGAGGAGCGCCTCCCCTCCGTCCAGCTCCCCGAGCCGCCGCTCGGCCTCGGCCATGGTTGGGTTCGAGTAGCGTGCGTAGGTGAACTCGCCCGGCTCGCCGTCCTCATACGGCCACGTCGTCGAGCGATCGAGGGGAGTCGAGCCCATGCGTTCGACTCTATCGCTGCCCCGGCTCTTTACAGCGCCTGGCACTGTAAAGGTCAAAAGTTGGCGCCAATCGTTCCACCGTTAGGCTCCACGGCGGTGGGCGAGATTCACGACACGACCGAGGCCAAGCTCCGCTGGCTCGAGGAGCTCTCCGAGGAGTCGCTCCATCCGGCGAGCGAGAAGCATGTCGCCCGACAGCGCGAGCGCGGCAAGCTCCTCGCACGTGAGCGGCTCGAGAAGCTGCTCGACCCGGGCTCGTTCGTCGAGCTCGACCGCTTCGTTCGGCATCGCGAGGTGGAGTTCGGGATGGACGAGAACCGGCCGTGGGGCGACGCGGTCGTCACCGGCTACGGAGAGATCCTCGGCCGCAAGGTGTTCGTCTTCTCGCAGGACTTCACCGTCTTCGGAGGCTCACTCTCCGAGGTCTTCGCGGAGAAGGTCTGCAAGGTCATGGACATGGCCGTGAAGTACGGATGCCCCGTGATCGGGATCAACGACTCGGGTGGCGCGAGGATCCAGGAGGGCGTCGTCTCACTGGCCGGGTACGCCGAGATCTTCTGGCGGAACGTGCAGGCCTCGGGAGTCGTGCCTCAGATCTCTCTCGTCATGGGCCCGTGCGCAGGCGGGGCTGTCTACTCACCGGCGATCACGGACTTCGTGCTCATGGTGGAGGAGACGTCGTACATGTTCATCACCGGCCCCGACGTCGTGAAGACGGTGACGGGCGAGGACGTCTCGTTCGAGGAGCTCGGTGGCGCTGCGACACACGCGACGAAGTCTGGGGTCGCGCAGTTCACGGCTCCCGACGAGGACACCTGCCTCGAGGAAGCGCGCTACCTCCTTTCGTTTCTCCCCCAGAACAACCTCGACCCGCCGCCCTACGCGCCGCCCGCCGACTCGGTCGACCGTGAGGACGCGTCGCTCGACACGATTATCCCCGACAGCCCGCACAAGCCCTACGACATGAAGGGCGTCATCGAGCGAGTTGTCGACGACGGGGAGTTCCTCGAGGTGCACGCGCACTGGGCCGAGAACATCGTCTGCGGCTTCGCTCGGCTTGGCGGACACGCGGTTGGTGTGGTCGGCAACCAGCCGGGCGCGCTTGCGGGAGTGCTCGACATCGACGCGTCGGTCAAGGCAGCGCGATTCGTGCGTACGTGTGATGCGTTCAACATCCCGCTCGTGACCTTCGTCGACGTGCCCGGCTTCCTTCCGGGGACTGCGCAGGAGTGGGGCGGGATCATCCGTCACGGCGCGAAGTTGCTATACGCCTACGCGGAGGCGACCGTGCCGAAGCTCACCGTGATCACGCGCAAGGCCTACGGTGGCGCGTACGACGTCATGTCGTCGAAGCACATCCGCGCCGATTTCAACGTCGCCTGGCCAACCGCGGAAGTTGCGGTCATGGGGCCGGAGGGAGCCGTGAACATCGTCTTCCGCCAGGAGCTGGCCGAGTCCGACGACGCCGAGACGCGGCGCGAGGAGCTCATCGCCGACTACAAGGAGCGCTTCGCGAACCCGTACACAGCTGCCGAGCGCGGCTACGTCGACAACGTTATCGAGCCTCGGCGCACGCGGCCGGTGCTGATCTCGGCGCTCGAGACCGCGCTTACGAAGCGCGAGCCGAAGCCGAAGCGCAAGCACGGGAACATCCCGCTGTGAGCCGGGTCCACTAGTGCTCGCCGGCGAGCTGACGTAGTCGCGCCGAGCGTTCCGCGTCGTCGCCAAACGACGGGTCGGATCCGAGGAGCAACGGCAGGGCGAGCCGAGCGTGCTCGTACGCGTCGTCGTCTCGCCCGATTGCCGCGTACTCCTCTGCGAGCTCCTCGTGGAACCAACCGTTGGGAGCGCCGCTCTCGATCGCCCAGGTAGCCGCTTGCTCCAGAAGCGGCACCGCCTCGGCCGAGCGTCCCAGCGCTCGAAGGCTCTTGCCGACGGCATAGCGCGCGATCTCGATCGCTCCGCGGTTCTCCGGGTCGGCGTTGCGCGCGGCGAGCGCTCGCCGGAAGGCGTCGAGGGCATGCTCGTAGTCGCCGGCTTCGTAGTACTCCCACCCGAGGTTGTTGAGCAGGGGGCCGAGCCAGTACCTCGCAGAGGCCTGAGACTCGGCGAGGTCGATCCCGCGTTCGGTCCAGGCAACGACGCGCTCGCGGTCGGGCGTTGCGAGCGCTGCCATGTGGGCGGCATCCACGGCGACGAAGTAGTGGCCCGCTTCGAGCGACCGGGCGAATGCCGACTCGAACAAGGGAAACGCGGCCTCGACATTGCTGTTCGAGCGACGGAGGCGCCCGCGCTCGAGATCGATGCGGGCGAGCGCAATCGGGCTGGCACCGCCAATAGCCTCGGCCTCCTCGACGAGCTGCTCGCCGGCGTCGAAGTCGCCATGAAGGCCTCGGACGCGGGCGAGTTGGGTCAGCACCTCGGCTCGACCTTCGCCGGTCGTCTCGCGCACGAGCTGCTCTCGCAAGCGGTCCTCAGTGGCTGCGAGATCGTCGAAGTCCCACAGGCTACGGAGGCGATCGTCCATGACGGAACTCTAGAAGCGCCTGCTACTCGAGCTCGAAGGAATAGTCGATCGCGTCGCAGACGGGCTCGTACCCGATGTCCGCATAGATCTTGTTCGACGTCGGGTTCGCGAGATCCGTGTATAGGAAGCAGAACCGTCGGCCGGCAGCCAGCTGTGCTGCCGTGACCGCCGCGGTTACGGCGCTTCCATATCCGTGCCGCCGATGCTCCGGAGGTGTATAGACGGGGCCGATACGCACGCCGTTCGGCGTCCTACCACCCCAGCCGGCGAGTGACACCGGGCCGTCGTCGTCCCAGATCGTGAATCCACCTGCGCCCGTTCGCAGTCGCGCGTCGACCGTCCGTTCGGCGTCGCCACCCGGTGCGCCTTGAGGCAGTGCCTCGGCTACGAAGGCGTTGACCCACCCGACGAGTAGCTCCCGGTCTGCGTCGGTGGCAGTGCGGGCGTGCCCTCGGGCGTGCTCCACGGGGCGCAGCTCGGTGAGGCGATAGATGCGCTGCGCGACCCGACGCTGTCGACCCGGCCCGTTTCGAGCCGCCCAGCTCTCGGAGAAC